>JAESST010000455.1 GCA_016763995.1 Flavobacteriales bacterium
ATAATCTTCAAAAGTGCTCCAAAATATTCCAAAACACTCCTATTACCTGAGTTCGATTATTATTTAGAAATTCAGATTTTCAGAAGTGGCAATATATAAGGTGGCTTTTTAGAAATATAGCCAGCTATATTCTAAAGATTCAACGAAGTAGAGTGTTATTTCTGTTAAAGTTTTCATAATTCCGTAGCTAAACAGCAATCTTTTTCTTAAAATTTACTTAGAATAGCTCGCTATTTCTTCATTAATTATAATCAAATCTCACTATTTAGCTACGTTCTGAATCCTTAAGAAGAACCGAACTCGGGTTATTATTTGACTTCAACTTGACTTTTACTTTAAATATTGATAAAATTCAAACTTTCAATTATGTTTGTTCGTTATTTTACAGGATGAACTTCAATCGAATGAAATTAAATACTTCTTTTTCTTTACTCCTCTTCTTCTCTTTAATAATTGGACCTGCTATGGCGCAATTTGTAGTGCCTACAAAAGCAGTAGAATTTGAGAAGTTAAAAGCACAAAATCATTTTAATCAAAAATCTGCGGCACAAACAGTAGAATATGATGTGCATTATTATGAAATTAATTTGAACTTAATTCCTACCAGTAGATTTATCCAAGGAAGCGTAAAAATTCACTTTATTTCCACTATCAACTCTATGGATTCAATTGTAGTAGATTTTGGAAACCAATTGATTGCTGATTCCATCATCCACAATCAAATCAGCTATTCTAATGTTAATACTTCAGGAAACAACACCATCAGTTTTGATTTCCCCGGTTCTTTAGGAATTGGAGCACAAGATTCAATCGAAATTTTCTATAGAGGCACTCATAGAGGTGGATCTAGTTCCCCGCCATTTGCAAGAGTGAACATTCCGAACGGTAATTTAATATGGACCTTATCTGAGCCTTATGGAGCACAAGAATGGTGGCCTTGTAAGAATGACCTAACAGATAAGGCAGACTCAGTTGCCATAAATGTTACAGTTCCTTTAGGCAATAAGGTGGTATCTAATGGCTTATTACTTTCTATTGATACTGTTGGGACAAATGAAACTCACCATTGGAAAACAACTTATCCAACAGTTGCATACTTAGTAGCTATTGGTGCAGGAACCTATGATTTCTACGAAGAGAAGTATGCCTTGAATAACGACAGCTTATTAATGCATCATTTTTTATATAGCAATCAAACACATGCAAACTCTAGCAATGGGATATTACCCATGCTTCAATTGTTCGATTCCTTATTTGGCACCTACCCTTTTATTAAAGAAAAATACGGTCATGCATCTTTTTCTTTCGGAGGAGGAATGGAACACCAAACCGTTAGCTTTATGGGGAGTTATGGTGGAGAATTAAAGGCACATGAGCTAGCACATCAGTGGTTTGGAAACAAAGTTACTTGTGGCTCTTGGAGCGACTTATGGTTAAACGAAAGCTTTGCGACCTACCTAACCGGATTAACCTATAACTTTAATGTGGTACACAATAGTCTCTATTGGCCCGCTTGGTTAAATGGCACAGAGCAAGGTGGGCTTGCTTTCCCTCATGGATCAGTATACAGGTATGGAAACGACACCCTTTATGTTAACACTTTATTTAACGGCCAAGTGTATGCAAAAGGAGCAATTACCTTACACACTTTGAGATGGAAGATTGGAGATAGCGCTTTTTTTGCAGGAGTAAAGAACTACATTACTGATCCTAATTTAGAATTTGGATTTGCTAAAACACCCGACTTAATACAACATTTAGAAGCTAGCTATGGTAGCAGTTTAACGGAATTTTTCAAGGACTGGATATATGGTGCTGGCTATCCGAGAATTAGCTCTTACTGGTCTCAAAACGGTTCTAACTTTCAATTAACTGTTCAACAAACACCATCTGACACTTCGGTTAGCTTTTTTGAAATCCCTGTTCCCTATCGATTAATCGGGCCTAATATTGATACCATTATTGTGGTTGATCCAACTACGAATACTGAAACCTTTAACCTTAACATCAATCAAATAGTAACGGCTATTGAGTTTGACCCGAATAAAGATATTTTTGCGGAAGAATTGCTAACCACTGCTATTGATAACAATAACTTAAGCGACAACAGATTCAATGTTTTCCCTAATCCAAGTAAAGAATTTATTAATCTCTATACTTCTGAAGATTTAAAGGTTCAAGAAATAAAAATTTACTCCGTTCGAGGTAAATTGATCGCTAGTCCAAAGGTGGAACAATTGATTAACATCAGTGGATTAAGCAATGGCTTCTATATATTAGTACTAGAAACCAATAGAGGCAGATTGAAAAGTAAGTTTCAGAAAATAGATTAATTCTATATTGCTTTCTTAATTCGAATGCTTTCGATTAAAACAGTGGAAATAATTAATAATCCACCAATTACTGTATTTAAAGTTGGCATTTCTTTTAAGAAAACAAATGCTAAGACTATTCCATAAATAGGTTGAAGCGAACTCATTAAGCTTGCTGAAGTGGTAGAAAAATTATTTAGGCTATAAACGAATAAAGTATGGCCAATAGCAGTTGTTAATATCCCTAGCAAGATTGTACCCGGTAAATACTCAATAAGATTAGAACTATCAAAAAAGAATAATAAAGGAAGTAACAAGACTGATATTATAGTTAACTGATTAAACATAAGTATAGACTGATTGTAACGAGCAACTTTTAACTTTAACATGATGTTTCGTAGCGCATAAAATAAAGCAGACAATAACCCTAAGCCGACTCCATAAAGAGACTCACTAGCAACTCGAAACTCAGGAGCTAATAAATATATTCCGAACAGTACTATTGCTCCCAAGACTAAATGGATCTTAAGAAATTTTTTCTTGAGAATAATAGGTTCTAAAATAGCTGTCATTGTAGGGAAAGTGTACAATGATAACATAGCAATTGCAACATTAGAAAACTTTAAAGCATAGAAATAACAGATCCAATGTGCACCTAGAAAAGCCCCTCCAATTAAAACTGTTATTCGATCTTTTCTTTCGATTTTGAAATTAAATCCTCTAATTTTTCCATAAAGAAGTAAAACTACTCCTGCTATGCACGAGCGTAAGAAGATAATAAGCGGCACGGGTAAGTCAATATACTTTCCAAGAACTCCAGAAGTGCTAATGAAAATTATTGCGAGATTTAATTCAAATATATCTGAATATCGACTTTTAACCATCATTCTTTTCTTTCTCCTAACTTAGGTGGGTTGAATCTATTTCTCAATAAGAAAACTTCCCAGTATTTATCTTTTGTCATTTCTGAATAATGGATCTCATAATAGCGATATTGATAGCTTTGTATTTGACATACTACTGTAATCATTGCCAACAAGACCATTATGCTCCTCTTCTTCCATACTTGTTTGAGCTGATTAAGATATAATGCTAATGGTAGAATAAAGACTGGAAGGTAATCAACATACACCCTTGAAGAGAAACTACCTCCAAAATACCAGACCCACCAAGAGGAGAAAACATAAGTAATCATCAGAAAAAATAGGACCCATGAAAAGAAGTGGTAAGCTGATTTTCTCAGTAAATGAACAGCACTTAAAGACGCAATAAAAAAGAGAGGAGTATATAAGAACAAGCCTTTTTTATAGCTAAAAAGAATATTAAAAAATTGCGGATTGCTAAAGTCGAATCCCTCTTGATCATATGAATAAATAAGAAAGTGTCCAGTCGATATTTTATAAATAACCAATTGAATGCTAACAACAGAAATAAGAAGAGTGACTGAAGTTAGGATGTTCTTAAGGGAGCCGAAATAATGTTTTAGCGTAGCAATAAGGGCGTTAGAATTAACATGTAAGAAAGGAATAAAGAGAACGATTAAACCATTAATAGGCCTGCAAATCAGAATAATCCCGAGTAAAATTGAAATTCTTATTAAATCGATCGGTTTATGTCCTTCAGTATATTTCTTGGCGTAATAAAGAAACATACTAATTAAAGCAAAAGAATATACATGAGACATGCCTGCTTCAACAATGGTATACACATACAAATTACTAGCAAAAGAGAGCAATACAAGGCAGGCCGCAATAATCCTTTCTTTTACTTGATATAGCAAGAGTAACCTTACTAAAAACCAAAGGCCAATTAGGTGATAAAAAATTGAACTAATTGAAATTGAGAGCATGTACCACTTAGAATATCCATCTAAATCATTATTCGTTAAATAGGATACTGAATGGGCTAGTAAAAAGAAAGGGCTTTGAAGAAGTGCAACACCACTGTAATACTTGTTAATAGAAACTCCATATACCTCTGCCCTATAATCCCAGTATATATGTTTTTGGTCATATTTCTTCTCTACTTCTTCTAAGAAGGAAAAGTTTAAATCTTGATAAATAAATATTGCAGGTAAATATGCATAATATCCTTTTGCATCGGATTCTAAAGCTCCCTTCCAATCATCTTTCCCCCAGTTTATATTACTAGTTACAAAGAATAGGATAATAGCAATTAGGAAGAAGGTACCTTTCAATAATTTGGATTCCATAGCGGTAAAAGTAAAATAATTTTACATCGAATAATACCTTAGAAGCTGCCATTTTGACCTAAAAATCAACAAAAAAGCAATAAAAACTGCCATTATTTCGCAAAATACTATTTTTTTTAGAATGGAAATTAATTTGATGTGTGGGATATGATTACAAAAATATACAAGGATGAATTTTAAAAACTATACCATTAAATCGCAAGAGGCTATTCAACAAGCGCAACAAATTGCCATGAGTAATCAACATCAGGCAATAGAGAATGGACATATATTAAAAGCCATTTTTGAAATAGATGAAAACGTTACGCCCTTCTTGTTAAAAAAGTTAGGAGTAAATACTCAAATCATAAAACAGGCAACTGATAGTATTGTTAACTCCTACCCTACAGTTCATGGTGGCGATCAATACATCTCTAAAAATGCCTCTCAGACCTTAATGCAGGCCAATGGATTATTGAAAGATCTTGGTGATGAATTTATTTCAATTGAACACCTGATTTTGGCCTTAACAAAAGGAAATGATGCTATTGCCAATTTGTTAAAAGACAGTGGTGTTGTAGAGAAAGAATTGAAACTCGCTATTTCGGAATTAAGAAAGGGTGAAAAAGTCAATTCTCAATCAGCTGAAGATAACTACAATGCATTGGAGAAATATGCAAATAATCTGAATAAGATGGCAAGAGATAATAAATTGGACCCTGTTATTGGAAGAGACGAGGAAATTAGAAGAGTACTCCAAATCTTATCTCGAAGAACGAAAAACAACCCTATTTTAATCGGTGAGCCAGGTGTAGGTAAAACAGCTATTGCAGAAGGAATTGCACATCGAATTATTAATGAAGATGTACCTGATAACTTGAAAAGTAAGCAGGTTTATTCCTTGGATATGGGAGCATTAATTGCCGGTGCTAAATACAAAGGAGAGTTTGAAGATCGCTTAAAGTCTGTTATTAAAGAAGTAACTTCTGCACAAGGAGAAATTGTATTGTTTATAGATGAAATTCATACGCTTGTTGGCGCAGGTGGCGGTGAAGGCGCTATGGATGCGGCAAATATTTTAAAACCTGCTTTAGCACGCGGAGAATTAAGAGCTGTTGGCGCAACGACCTTAAACGAGTATCAAAAATATTTTGAGAAAGACAAAGCATTGGAAAGGAGATTTCAGAAGGTTTTGATTAATGAACCTTCTACTGAAGATGCTATTTCTATCTTAAGAGGAATTAAAGAAAAGTACGAGACTCATCACAAGGTACAAATCAAAGATGAAGCAATTATTTCGGCAGTTGAGCTTTCTCAGCGATACATCACCGATCGTTTTCTTCCAGATAAAGCCATTGATTTGATAGATGAAGCTGCGGCCAAGCTTAGAATGGAAATGAATTCCAAGCCCGAAGAGCTAGATGAACTCGACCGTAAAGTAATGCAATTAGAGATTGAACGAGAAGCGATTAAACGAGAAAAGGATCAAGCAAAACTTAAAATACTCAAAGAAGAAATTGCGAATTTAAATGAACGGAGAAATGAACTGAGTGCAAAATGGCAAGCAGAGAGAGCAATTGTAGATGGCATTCAAAAGTCAAAAGAAGAAATAGAGCAGTTGAAGTTTGAAGCGGAACAGGCAGAACGAGCAGGAAACTATGAACGAGTTGCAGAGATTCGTTATGGAAAGATTAAAGAGAGTGAAGTAAAACTAGAAGAGTTTAAGACACAATTGGCTGAAAATAAGTCAAAATCTACCCTTATTAAAGAGGAAGTAGATACGGAAGAGATTGCCGATGTAGTGAGTCGTTGGACTGGCATTCCTGTCTCTAAAATGCTACGAAGTGAACGAGAGAAGCTATTGTATTTAGAAGATGAACTGCACAAGCGAGTCATTGGTCAAGACGAGGCCATTGGAGCAGTTGCTGATGCTGTTCGGAGAAGTAGAGCAGGAATGCAAGACGAAAAGAAGCCTATAGGTTCTTTTATCTTCTTAGGAACTACAGGTGTTGGTAAAACAGAATTGGCAAAATCCTTGAGTGAATATCTCTTTAACGATGAAAATGCGATGACTCGAATAGATATGAGCGAATATCAAGAAAGACATGCAGTTTCAAGAT
>JAESST010000456.1 GCA_016763995.1 Flavobacteriales bacterium
AAATCGATTTAATTGAAGAATTGGAATTAGAAGAATTATTAATTCAAGTACGAGAGAGAATTAATAATGTACCTGTAATAGGCATTAGCAATCAATCGAAAGTTGGGATTGACGATATTAGATCCAAGCTAATTAAAGGTAAAACCTATTGTTTATTGGGTTCTTCAGGTGTTGGAAAATCTACACTAATTAACACATTGGTTGGGAAGGAATTAGTAAAAACAGGTATGATCAGTGAAAATATAGACCGAGGAAAGCATGTTACTACGCATAGAGAATTAATTGTTTTTGAAAACGGTGTTCTAATCGACAATCCTGGAATGAGGGAAGTTGGGATAACTGATGCGTCTGATGGGGTCGAAATCACATTTGAGGAAATATTGAGCCTTGCTCAAAATTGCAAGTACAATGATTGCTCTCACATTAATGAAAATGAGTGTATGGTATTAACTGCTTTAGAAAACAATGAATTAAATCCTGAATCATATGATAATTTCCTAAAAATAGAAAAAGAAAGAATGCATTTTGACTCAAATGTACAAGAGAGGAAAAGTAAAGCTAAAGACTTGGGCAAGTTGATAAAGAATATGAAAAAGAACAACAAAAAATACTAAGCACTACAAAACCGAAAGTATATTAAAACGCAATTAACCAAACGTTAAAGTCTATTATAAGGAAATGTACAGTATGATTACCACATCGCTAAACAAGTTTGCGACTTTATGCCTTAGCACATTACTAATGTATGAAGGTCTCCCCTCTTTAGATTAAGTTCAATAAAGAAGGTTCATTGGTACAAGGAAGAGAAGTACTTCATATCCCACCAAAACAGTGCTTTTGACAGTTAATGAGTAATTTTAAACCAAAGACTCCACTTTGTTTGCCATCTGCGTAACTCAAAAGACTCATGCTTGGAAACTACGCACTACGCATAAGCAAGCCATTATTTCTAAGTAAAGTGTCACGTTTTCATAATTCAAGTTGTCATACCCTCAACACATAAAACTCAAATTTGAAAAACTATCACGATATATTATTTCCATACGCTTATAATATCCTTGGCTCGTCTGAAGATGCAAAAGACACTATTCAAGATATTTTAATAAAATACCTTTCAATTGACAAGTGTCATATCGAGAATGAAATTGGATATTTAATCAAATCAGTAATTAACCAATCGATTAACCAAAAGAAGAAAAAAAAGTTAAAATCTACTGATAGTATTTGGTTACCGGAACCTGTATCAACAGATAATGCTGACACGAACATCAATAAAGAAGAAATACTTTCTTATTCAATGCTTGTTCTTCTTGAAAAATTATCTGCAAAAGAACGTGCCGTCTTTATATTAAAAGAGGCATTTGATTATTCTCATAAAGAAGTTGCGGAAACAATCGGTTTTACTCCTGAGAACTCTCGAAAATTATTAAGTAGAGCAAAAACTAAACTGACTAATCATAAAAGTGCAGTAAATCAATCTCTTCAGAAAGACAAAGCACACTTGAATAGTTATATACAAGTAATGAATAACGGAGATATAATAGCTTTAGAGAAACTATTGTCAAAAGACATACTTTTAGCTGCTGATGGTGGAGAGAATATTAAAGTAGTAAGAGAGTTGACAAAAGGTATTGCCAATACATCTAAGTTATTGCTATATGTGTATAATGCTTTTTTAAATGGACTAGAGTTTAGAATTAGCGATGTAAACCACCAAGCTGCCATCCTATTTTTTCAAAATGGAATTCTTTACAATTGCCAGGTTTTTGAAATGAAAAAAATGAAAATTAAAAGCATCTATTCTATAGTCGACCCAAAGAAACTAAAATCTCTTTTTCCCTAAAATAGGTCACGTTTTTTCTTTTGGCTTTGTCATTCTATTGAACATAAAATATCAATAGATGAAAAAATTATTAAGATTAGATTGTAGTTCCAGAATTTCAGGCTCCCACTCGAGGGAACTAGCTGATTACTTCGAGAAAAGATGGATAAGTGAAAATCCTAATGGAATTGTAATTCGTAGAGACTTAGCAAAAGAACAGCTACCACACATCCAAAACAACACTATAGAGGGGTTTTATACTCCTGACAAATATATTACTCCAGAAATAAAAGAGGCTACTGCTTTATCCGATCAACTAATTTCAGAATTAAAATCAGTTGATGAAATCTTAATTAATAGTCCATTATACAATTTAAATGTCCCTTCCAACCTCAAAGCATACTTAGACCAAACAGTGAGAATTGGACATACGTTTAACATCAATGAAAGCGGTTATTATGGCTTATTAGAAAATAAAATTGCGTACTTAATAACGGCCAAAGGAGGTATATATAAAGGTACTCCAATGGAACAATTTCATTTCCAAGAGCCTTATCTAAGAGCAATTTTAGGCCATATGGGAATAAAAACACAAGAATTATTTTCATTGGAAGGAGCAAGTGACAGTGAAGCAATAGAACACAATAAACTTAGATTACGAAACAACATTGACCAATCATTCAAAAAATAAGGCTATGAATCATATAAAAGAAAATTACTTTGAAGACAAGTTGGAAGATAACTCGTCTATAATAAATCCGAATGAAGGTGAGAAACTAGAACTAAACACTATATCAATAACATTTAAGATTACTAGTGAAATGTCTAATGACCAATTTGGAGTATATGAAATTTCTCTTCCGCCTATGGCTATTGGAGCAAAATTACACTACCACAGGTTTATGGATGAAACGTTCATTATAAACGAAGGTATTTTAACCTTGCAAGTTGCAGACAAAGAATATCAAGTCAAACCTGGAGCAGTAGCTTACATTCCTAGACTTACTCCTCACGGGTTTAAAAATGACACTGATAAAACTATTAAATTGACTTTAATTTTTAATCCCTCTCAAAAGAGGGAAGGTTTTTTCAAAGGTTTATATGAGACATTAAATGAAGATCCAATTGATCCAGAAAAATATTTAAAACTGTATACTAAGTATGATAGTTTTCCAATAGACACTTCCAATATGATACCTATAAGGGAATAAAAAACTAGAGCTAATCAAGTAAACGATCGACTAGTTTAGCGAGAGTTCGTATTCGACAGGCTCATCACATGCTTGTGCTGAAGCTTCAGCGTCACCACCGTACCATGCAGATATCTGTAGTCACGAACTCCCGTATATAAAAGATTTAAGAGAATTCTAAAAAGGCCTTTCTCAAAACATCAACTCACTGATTCCAATTATATTTACAGCAACTAATAGGAGTTAATACACAGGCTCACGCTGTGTTTCATTAAGAAAATAGCTATTGAAAAATAATAAAACTTCTCAGACAAACGAAAATCAAGTAAAATTATTTTTTTTGCAAGAAAAAATATGAATATCAAATCAATAGACCTTTTTGGAAAAACACTTTTTAGCTGGGTAACTATCGAAGAGTTAGTTCATATGCCTACACCTATGCCAGAAAACGAAGCCGCCTTTGTTTATACCCTAGAAGGAAGCTGTGTCAGTTATTCGGAGACACATGAACTGAACATAACAGCCAACCAAGCTGTTCTCGCTAAAAGTGGAAACAGTACGTTTAAAACAGTGACCTATGGTGGAAGCAACATTTACAGCGCAATATCTATTCGATTCAATAAAGAAGTACTTGAAAAAGTATATAACGATACACCCTTACCATTTTATAAAAAGTCAAACAGCCCATTAACTGCTAACAGTGTTAAAATTGAAAATAACGAACTTTTATCTCAATTTTCAAAAGGCCTCATTTATTATTTTGATCACCAGGAATTGCTTACAGATGAACTGTTGATTCTCAAACTTAAAGAGCTCATCGTTTTGTTACTACAAACTGAGGATGCGCCTAAAGTTCTGGAAATAATGTCCAACCTTTTTGAAAACAAGACTTTTGAATTTAAGGAAATCGTAAAGGCACACATTTATTCCTCTCTAAACATTACGGAACTAGCACAATTAACTAAGCATAATCTTTCTTCATTCAAAAAGGAATTTAAACGATTGTATAATAACACTCCTAGTAATTATATTATTGACCAAAGAATTGAAAAAGTAGCTAAATTATTAACAGTCTCAAATGACTCCATAAGCAACATTGCTTATGATTGTGAATTTAAGACGCTTGCTCACATGTCAAGAGTTTTCAAAACTAAATACAGAATTTCCCCTTCAGAATATCGACTGAACTTCTCAGATAAACAATAAAACCTCTCGATCAAATCCCTCGCTTTTTGCCAAAGTAATATTGTCTTATCAATAATTATAATA
>JAESST010000457.1 GCA_016763995.1 Flavobacteriales bacterium
AATAAAACAAAATACATATCGCATTCCAATGATTTATGGCGATGGATACATTTTAGTTCGTTATCGAGGAGTAGGGAGAATCTTAAACCATTTAGACATAGATGTTGATGGCCTTTGGGTAACGACAAATCAAGGAATTGTAGCTAGTTATCCACCTGGAAGTAAAATAGCAGTTACCGCCTTTGAAGGCAACGATATGAACTATGGTGCCTCCATGACTTTTGTAGAGAACGGCAAACGCAATATAGGGCTAACTTATATGGATGGGGCCATGAAAGCACGCCAATCGGTACGTCAGCTAAATAGCCAAGAGGAATTGATCGTTGGTTCAGCGATTTACGATTATTACGGTAGACCAGCCATTGGAGTGATGGGAAGTCCGGTAAAGGAAACTCAATTGGGCTATGTAGAGAATTTAAACATGTTTAATGCAAGCACTCCTTACGATAAAGCTGTTTTTCATCAAGACAATCTTCTATTTGAAGACTGTTTTGCTAAACCAGCAGCACCAATGGACCCTATTAATTCAAAAGGTTCTGCTAACTATTACAGTCAGCAGAATACCAACAAAGAAGGTGCTGAAGCATTTGTGCCAGAAGCAAACGGCTATAATTTTACTCAAATTCATTACACCAACGATGCCACCGGTCGTATAAAAAGAGCGGGAAGCGTTGGGGCAGATCATCAATTGGATGGAATAGGAGAACAACACTATACTGAAACCATATTTGACACGCCAGATGATAGAGAAGTAGACAGTTTGTTAGGTTCCGAAGCAGCGGATGTGGTAAACTATACCAAGGTAATTACCAAAGATGTACACGGACAAGTTTCAGTTGCCATTATTGATAATATGGGCAGGTCCGTTATTTCCTATTTAGAGGGTTCTGCACCAGATGGTTTAGACGCCATTGAAGGCAATGTTGGGTTACTGCCTGTAGTTGTTGATTTGCTTGGCTTAACCTCAGAAAGTACAGATTTATTAGAACAAGGAATTTTACAAGTAGAAAAAAAGATTGCAGTTACGGATCCTAGTGTGATCTACACCTTCAATTATGATTTTAGTAGTCTCTCTTTTACGAATTGCTTGCCACCAGATATCTGTTTCGATTGTATTTATGAAGTAGAATTTGAAGTAACCTCTGCTGAAGCAGAACTCTCAGGAGCCTGTGGATTAACAGATGGAGAAAATCCAATTCCTTCTACTTGGTCGCATACCTTGGGTAGTGTTGAGTTTTTTGACATCACTTGTGATGACCCTCTCATTTTTTCAGAAGCACATCCTACGTCATCTACTTTTACCTTAAAATTTCCTGCATTTGGAGCATATTATATCAAGAAAACTCTGAAAGTTTCTCAAGCTCCCATTGAGTTTTACTGGGAGCAATATGTAGAAAATGCAGATGAAAGCTGCATCATTCCTTATGAGAACTTTTTGGCTAATGCCATGATGGATATTGATTTTGGAGATTGTTACGACGGTAGCCCTTGCGAGTTAAACTTTCTATACACTTTTGGCACTTGGGAGCAGTATGCATTAGAAACAGGAGAAACCGATGAGAGCGTGTACAATTCGATGCATGATGCTTACATTATTGATTGTGAAAACCAGCCGATCTGTGCGCAGATGCGCCCTATCTTATTGGCAGATGTAAGCCCCGGAGGACAATACGGAGATATTTCTGGAAGTGGTGGATTGAGTGTATTTAACGATTCAGATCCGATGAGCTATAGTTGGAGAGATGTTATTAACTTTTTAGATTTAGATGGAGATCCGGTAATGACTACTGATGTAGATGGAGGTCCGATTAAGGTGAATGATGCAAGCATAGGACTAAGCGAATTTATAGCAGAATACTGGGAACCTTACTTTGCAGAACAATTGTTAGGGGCGCATCCAGAATACGAAACCTATCGTTTTTGTGAACTTTATCCAGATGTATTTGATTATGCTTTGGAGTTTAAACTAACAGAAACTTATGCGGAGGCATTAGCTTCAGGCTTCCTTAGTCCAGTGAATACAGATCCAAACCCAATAATTAATCCATATGCGGATTGTTTTATGGGATCACCTGCAACATACTCTTCTTCTTTAGCAGACCCCTTGGTATTACTAATAGAAGGAGTATTAAATACAGCCCTAAGTAGTCCTTCTTATATTTATGATGACAGTTATATTGTTCCAACCAATAGTTATTTAGATGCTTGTCATGGTATATTCGGTACTAGCTTAGGAGCGACGTTTTATCAAATGGCTTCTGCTATGACCGATGGAGCAGCTTTTGGTTCCAGCTCTTGCGATGTAGATGCTCAATGGATTGCTTTTCGTGACCTGTATTTAGCAAGAAGAAATATCTTATTACAAGTGGCTATGGAAGGTCGTGCTATGGATATTCCGGGGAATGCTTATATCCGATGTATTCTTTACGAACACGGGATATGTGTAACGGATAGTTACACTGCTTACAATTCCAAATTAAAACTTTTTCTATTGTACGATCAAATGATGTCTTACCCGCTCATTCAATTGTTAGAAGGTGATGCTGCTGCGTATGCAGCAATGGAGGCAGAAGCAGAAGCAGATGTGGAAGGTTTTTGTGCAGCAGCCTGTGAATCTATGGCAGAAAGCTGGATGCTTGAATTAGAGGATTGCGCTGGAGCTATGCTTCCTCTAGGCCAGGTATGGGAATCGGGAGATGATCCTATCAATAGCTTTTATGAAAATCTAAAGGCAGAATTAATAGAAGTTTGTAAAGGAGGGTGTAGTCCTGAGTTTCCTTTCCCCAGCCAATACAACAATAATTTATCTCCTGTGCCTGCCTATCTAACTTCTTTTCAAGCTGTAATAGAGCATCACTTAGGAACAGCAGAAACGATGGATTGCAATCATTACTTAATTGATTTTCCTTCAGCTGCCAGGCCTGTAAGCATGAGCGATACTTTGGATGAATGTGCTTGCGATAAATTGCTATTTGTAGCAGATGAAGAAGCATTTGAAGTAGAGTATGGTTTTGTGCCTATTAATTTTTGCAGAGATAGGGAGATTTGTGCGAATGCGGCAGGAGTTTCACCATCTTTTACCTATACACCTTTGGGAGTTATTAATTGGACAATTTCCCAACTAGCAATTTTGGAAGATAAAATAACACCTACCAACTACGGATGTAATGGTGATGGCTGCATTGATT
>JAESST010000458.1 GCA_016763995.1 Flavobacteriales bacterium
ATTTTATTACTCATTCCTACTTTCTTCAAATTAAAACTGCTGAAGAAAATATTTTGGCAAAATTAGAAGGGTTTTCAAAAACATTATCTGCTCAGATGGATGGGTATAAATTTAAGATGGTGCTTGAAATGTTTTCAGAAGAAGATGAGATTTCAAATAATGATCAGCACCCTTATTATTTATCTCAGCACCAAATATTAAAACGAACCAAGGAACTTAATAGTATTCAGACTTCAATCTACACGCTCACCTATGATTCTACTGCTCAGAACTTTTTCTTTGGCATTACTTCTTCCGAGGAACCCTTTTTTAGGCATGAATACAAAACTTTTCCCAAGGAATTATTGACTAGCTACACAATAGGGGGAACCATAGCGGCTTATAAAGATGATAATGGTGTTTGGTTGTCAGCATTTTCCCCAATACATGATGGGGCTGAGATTATAGGGGTTGTAGTGGTTGATATTAGCTTTGAAGAATTTATAGCTACAGCAAGAAGAGACCTTTTGGGAAACATAGCCATCTCATTATTAATTTTCTTATTGATTATCATAATCCTCTTTAGGTTATTGAACAGTATATTAAAGGAAGAAGATAAAAGGAAGAGGATTATTAAACAGAAGAACGATGAGCTTATAGAGAAGAATGAAGACATTACTTCTAGCTTGGTGTATGCAAAAAGAATCCAAGATGCAATGCTTCCATCTATCAACAGTATTAAGTCATGTTTAAATCAAAGCTTTGTTTTCTACAAGCCAAGAGATATTGTATCAGGCGATTTTTATTGGATGAAAAAAAAGGGCAATGAGCTATATATTGCTTGTGCAGATTGCACGGGACATGGTGTTCCCGGAGCGATTGTTAGTGTGATCTGCTCTAATGCACTGGATCGTGCAGTGAATCAATTAAAACTATCGGAACCATCTGTGATATTGGATAAGACGTCTTATTTGGTGCAAGAAGCATTTGAAAAAAGTGAGGCAAACATTTTGGATGGTATGGACATCTGTTTCTGTAAAATAAATCTAGAGACTAAGAAAATGAGTTTTTCTGGAGCATATAATTCACTTTATCTGGTAACAGAAATTGGCGATACAGAAATTAAAGCAAAAAGTATTCATAATGATCAATTTATATTGATTGAACATAAGGTAGACAAGCAATCTATCGGAAAGTCTTCTTATGAAAAGAAACCATTTACACAAAAAGAGATAGAGTTAGGGCCTAATGATAGTGTATATCTATTTTCCGATGGTTATGCAGATCAGTTTGGAGGGCCAAAGGGGAAGAAATTTCAAAGAAAGATTTTTAAAGAGTTATTACTATCTGTTCAAGGTGAAACGATGAATGATCAGCTACTAATTATTGAAAGGAGTTTTGAAGATTGGAAGCAAAATGAGGAACAAGTAGACGATATTTGTGTGATTGGTTTTAGGGTATAATTTCAATTTCTTCATGGAATAAAAAAGAATATGTGTCAAATTTACCCCTGACGTATTATGACAGTTCCTGTATTGACATTTGTGGAATATTAATTTAATAAGCAAATCAAATGACAAATGCAGTAAGCTGGTTTGAAATCCCTGTAAAAGATTTTAATAGAGCGCAACAATTTTATTCAACATTATACGGTAAAGACGTGGTAGAAATGCCAATGCCCGATGGAACAAAATATGGAGTTTTACCATATGACCATGAGAACGGTGGAGTAGGTGGAGGAATAATTGAAACCAAGGAACAAATTGAAACAGCAACTAACGGACTAACTGTTTATCTGAATGGTGGAGATGATTTAAGTACTCCTCTTTCAAAAGTTGAAGCAGCAGGAGGTAAAATTGTGATGCCTAAGACTTCAATTGGGGAAAATGGTTTCATGGCTCTATTTATAGATACGGAAGGCAATAGATTAGCGCTTCATTCAGCTAAATAAAAAATGTAGGGTAGTGGAGCTCTTTGAGCTTCACTATCTTTGCCCCATCCATGACACAATTAGCAAGACTCATATCAATTCTTACGCTGTTAAAGTCCAAGCGAATTTTAACATCAACAGAGTTGTCTGAAAAATTTCAGGTTAGTGTACGAACTATTTATCGAGACATTCGAAAGTTGGAAGAAGCGGGAGTTCCTGTAATTCCAATTGAAGGAAGAGGGTATTCTTTAATGGATGGGTATTCTGTTGCTCCAGTTCAGTTTACTGAAAAAGAGGCAAATGCTTTAATTACGGCACATCACTTTGTGAAACAAACTGAAGATTTATCCTTTGTAGAAAATTTTGAAGAAGCTTTAACCAAAATTAAATCGGTTTTCAAATCTTCTGTTTTAGAAAAAAGCGAAGTGCTAAGTCAGCGTATTTACGTATTTAATAAAAGCTATGAACCAATAGCTAGCAATGCACTTTCAGAAATTCAATTGGCCATTACCAACTTGAACTTTGTAGAAATTAATTATCGGAAGGCAAATGATCCCGTAATTTCTTTCCGTAAGGTTGAACCTTATGCATTTTACTCTACTGATCAAAAATGGATACTAATGGCTTGGTGTCATTTAAGAAAAGACTATAGAGCTTTCCGTATTGATCGTATTCAACATTTTAAAATTCTAAGTGAAAAATTTGAGGATCGAAATTTTAACCTTCAAGACTATTTTCGGTCAGAAGATGATCACTATTAATTTATCAGTCAATAAAGCACCCCTGACTACATCTGTCATATAAGAGAAATATTTTTGTAGTTAATTAATTGCCTCATGGAAGTATACATATATAAAACAAGCATTAAAAACCAAAATAGTGCAAAAAAATTAAAACCTTTGTTTGAAAAATACCATACGATACATCGTTGGACTGTTGATACTGAATACATTGATAATGTTTTAAGAGTGGAAGCCTTTGATTATTCTGCTGAAAAAGATCTAATTGAAGGTATTCAAAAGGAAGGTTATCACTGCGAAAAATTAGCTTATTAGGATTAAACAATCGCTGAATCAGGTTATTTGCCTTCATTCAGTTATATTTGGTTCCATAAATTGAATAAATGGAACTAGTAAACTATAAAGAACAACTTGAATTTAAAGGAAAGGGCGGAGAGTATTTTGGAATCGTCGTAGTAAATTGGTTATTAACATTAGTAACCTTAGGTTTCTATTATCCTTGGGCCAAAGCAAAACAGCTAAAATATTTGTACGGAGAAACTTCTTTGAGAAATGATCCTTTTGCTTTTCACGGAACAGGTAAAGAAATGTTCGTTGGATTTATTAAAGCAATTGTAGTTTTTGGACTGCTATATGGCCTCTTTTTTCTTTTTATCTATTTAGGAATGCCATCCATTGCTATATTGGTTCTTTACGCAGGATTAATTGCTATTTTACCCATTGCTATTCATGGATCGTACAGATATAGAATGTCTAGAACTTCTTGGAGAGGAATTCGATTTGGTTATAGAGGGAATCGAGTGGAATTCACAAAGAAATTCTTTAAGTGGGTGTTTTTTACCATTATAACATTTGGTTTTTATGGGGCATGGTTTGCCATTAATGTTCGAAATTATGTGTTGAGCAATATTCGATTTGGAAACCTTAAAGTCCAATACAAAGGAAATGGAGGAGATTTCTTTGTGATGAATTTAATAGGATATCTGTTATCAATAGTTACGTTTGGTATTTATAGCTTTTGGTGGCAAAAAAACCTGTTTGCCTATTATGTAGATAATCTTAGTGTAGAAGATGGAGAACGAAAGATCAAGTTAAAGTCCTTAGCTACAGGAGGCGATTTTTTTGCTTTATTGATTGTGAATATGCTTATAATCGTATTCACTTTTGGTTTAGGATATGCTTGGGTCGTTTGCAGAACCATGCATTTTATTTTCAATAAGATTGAGTTAACTGGAGATATTGACTTAAACCGAATTTCACAAACAGAAGATAAATTCACTGATGCAACAGGTGAAGATATTGGGGACTTTCTTGATTTAGACTTAATTATCTAGTGTATTATTCAGCCAAGTATTTTGACGGAAAGAGTTCTCGTTCCCATGAAGTTGAATTAGGTAATTTTCCTGCGGAAAAGAGCCTTTCTTTTCGATTTGATGGAAGAAGTTATTCTTGGAGACTTGACCAATGCGAGTTTGAATTAGTTCATAAAACGTTAACAATTAGTGAGGTCAATTTAGATGCTCAACTTATCGTTACGCATCCAGAGTTAATTAAAAGCTTAAATACTGTTAGGCATAAATCTCCAGTTAGCAACTTGTACGATTCCCTAGTAGAAGCAGGAAGAGCGGTACACATTGGACTCCTTATCTTTATTTTAGGAATTATTCTTAGCATTAATTTTTTAGTACTCCCCGCTATAGCTGAGCGTTCTGTTTTTTTAATTCCTGAATCTTACGACAAAGTAATTGGGGATGCTTTTTTTGATCAGTTTATCGAAGAAGAGGCTATAAATTACGAGCAAACAGAATTGGCTCAATCTTTTTTAGACGAATTAGAAATTGAAGAAAGGAGATATTTTAATGTGTCGGTTATAGAGTCTGATCAAGTAAATGCTTTTGCGCTTCCGAATGGAGAAATGGTGATTTATACAGGAATCATTGCGAAGATGGAAAGCTATGAAGAACTTGCTGCTTTATTAGCACATGAAACGGCACATATAACCAATCGACATTCCATAAAAATGCTTTGTAGAAACCTGGCAAGTTATCTATTTATTTCTACTGTTTTTAGTGACGTAAATAGCATTATGTCTGTTATAGCTGATAATGCGAACCAATTACAGAGCCTTTCTTTTTCAAGAGAGCTGGAACATGAAGCTGATGAGGATGGTATTCAAATGATGATTAATAATCAAATTGATCCTAAAGGAATGGCGAAGATGTTCAGTCGACTAAACAGCGAAGCGGAAGCTTATATTCCTCAGTTTTTGAGTTCTCATCCGGTAACAGATGAACGGATTGCCTTCGCCAAACGTAGGGCAGAAGAACTAGAGCAAGAGTTCTCTGAGCAAATACGTTTAAAGGAGTTGTTTGATCAGTTAAAGAGGACGGAGTAAGTCTCTTATGGTCGAAGAATATCGCCCACTATATTAACAATTCCATTGTCTGCCTTAATATCAGTGAAAACAATATTCACAGGCCCCTGACTGGTATCAGTAGTGATTAACTGCAATCCATTTCCTCTATCTATTACTAGGTTTTTAAGAGGATTCAATGTACTTAAGCTATGTCCTTGTATTAAACTATCAGAAACAATCCGATACCATAAGGTGCTGTAATGCATCATTCGTGTCAATTTAGTTTCAGAGATATCAGCTATTTGTTGAAAATTATTACTGTCTAGATAGTTCCTGAAGGCAAGGTTACTGGGAGCAAATAAAGTATAACTAGAGTCATTAAATAGATGAATTAAGTTGATTCGAGTTAGAACCACTTCTAAACTATCCATATCTGGATTCTCTCTTACAATATCTGCTATTGTAGGTATGTCGATTGTTGGAATAAAACGCGGAATTCCATCATCTTCAATTTCACAAGAATGGAAAGAGAGAATAGAGATTAACAGAAGAATGGGGTAGAAGAGAGTCCTTTTTTTCATAATAGATTTATCTAAGCGCTAAAGATATGAGAAATGAAAAGAATAGAAAATAAAAGAGCCCTATTGTAGTTACAATAGGGCTCTTTCAAGAATAAATTATTCGAAATTTATTTCTTGTATTCGAAAGTTAATTTTCCTGTGTTACCACAGTTACAAGTGTTATCACTAGCGTCAAAGCCCGTAACTTTTAAAGCTATAATGCCTGTTTGATTTCTAATAAAGTATACATCTCCTATTGCAGGATTATTTACCACTGAAACAGAGTTAGTACTCGCATTTAATGCAGCTTCAGTACTAGTAACTGTTGCATTAGCATAATCAAAGCTAACAGCAGCTTTTGTAAAGCTTAAGGTATCTGAAAGAGCAATTTGTCCTGTAAATGCTGCACCAGCCATATCAAGATTTGATAATATGGTTCCTGTTGCCATTGTATTACTTGCTTCAGCAGAATCTGCAGATAGGTTCCATGATCCTTTTAAACTACCTCCAATATGGTAGATAGTTCCGTTATTTGTTGATGTGAAAGCTGTTACAGGATCAGCAACAACAATATCAAAAGATTTGCTAGTTGAAACACCATCTTTATCAGTAGCCTTGATTGTATACGTTGTGGTTCCAACATTACTTGTTATGTTAAAAGATCCACTACCAACAAAAGATTCATCGTCATCATTTTTAATAGTTACGTCTGAACCTGCAGAAAAATCATAAGATTCAGTTGAAGTAGTTAGTACAAATCCAGTCGTTACATTCGCTCCACTTTGAGAAATACTGATTACGTCAATATCTTTTCCTGTTCCTGTTTTCTGAACATTTATAGTGATTGTAGTAGCAGTAGAACCTGTAGTTAAGTCATAAGATGCTAGATTAGATGTAGTGCCTACTGTGTAACTAACAGAAGGGGTTGAAGCAGCATCAGCCGGTGTAGTTTCATCGTCGTCAGTACAAGATGACATTACCATCATAAGGCCAAGAATTACTGGCACATATTTGAATATTTTTTTCATAGGGTTAATTTTTTGTTAAGCGGCAAATGTCGCCTTTTTGTCTAAGTTAAACAACTGTTTGTAGAAAATATAGAGAGGCTAGTAGAGTACAAAAAATACCCTTTCTTCTTAAGAATGAAAGGGTATTTTCCTTAAAACCTGAGTTCGATTCTTCTTAAGAATCCAGAACGTAGATAAATAGAAAATTTTAAGAAATAGATTGCTGTTTAGCAAACTTTCACAGAATTAACAATCTACTGTGTTGAATATTTAGAATATAACCTGCTATGTCTCTAAAAATTCGCCTAGAATATTGTCACTTCTGAAAATCTGAATTTCTAACTAATAATCGAGCTCAGGTTACAATCAATTGCAAACAGCAGGAAGGGAACAAGTCGTGTGTTTTTCATTTTCTAAACAAGCTTAGAATTGGATTCTGTACAATACATCTGGGAAAAACCCAATTTGATTGACTGTATTAACCTCATCTGTCACTTCATTATATCTTCTTACAAATTCATTCTCTCTGTCCAATACATTTTGGAAGTCGATGAAGAACTTGTGCGAGATTTTCTTGGTTTTGCTGTTTAGCTGGAAACCAAATTTTAGATCCCATCTAAAATAGTTGTCGTAGCGTTGACTAAAAGCACGTTCCTCAATTACTACTTGTCTACCGGCATTGGCTCTTGTCCCATCTAAGTCGATAGGGGAAAAAGGTTTTCCCTGAGAGCTTGTGATTTTAGTATCGATAGTAAAAGCATTTCTTTTTGCTTTACCTACTTTCCATTCTCTTCCTGCCAATAAGTTCCCAACTAACTGGTTATTGAAGGCTGTACTCCTTTCTACTCCATCGCTTCCTTTGTATTGAGATTCATATATTGAACCAGTTGCCAATAGATAAAAGCCTTTGCTAAAGAATTTCTCTATAGTTAATTCCACCCCATAATTACTTGCTGTTCCCTCGTTCACTAAATTTCCTCTTTCCTCAAAAATGAAATCGGCGCCCTCATTAATAACTGAATAGCTACTAGAAGTTGATTCCACAGGAACATCGCTTAGTGATTGATAATAGGTTTCTGCCTTTACTCGCCAGCTGGTTCCAAAACTTCTATCGTATCCTAAAACATAGTGCTGACTTCTGGTAAAATCTAATTTATCATTGGTTCTTTTATCTTCACCATTTACGTTGCGTTCGGTTAAGAACAAAACTGGTAGAGGAGTCATTTGAGAATGCATCCCATAAGCTATACTCAAACGTTGTTTAGGTTTAAACTGCCAACTAATTGCAGCTCTTGGCTCAAGAGCTAAATCTTCTGTAAGGTCTAAATATTGGGTATGAATACCTGCAGTTAAGCTTAACTCGTCGGTGAATTTATACTCTCCTTGGCTGAAAAATTGAGAAAGTGTTATAATCTCGTCAATGTCTCTAAAGGTGAAAAATTCATCAGGAATTAAGTCTCCATCATTGTCTGGGATTTGTGATCTTCGATCTCGATCTAGTGTCAAAGCATCCATTTGATATACTTCAATAGTAGTTCCAGTTCTTAAATTAAATCGAGCATTATACTTCTTGTTTAAAACTGAATTTAAGGTATATCTGTTTTCGGTGTCTTTTACCTCAATCGCTCTATATTTATTAATGATTTCTTGTTGGGCATTTCGGTTATAATTGTCTTGTAAATATTCTACAGAAGTGGAAGAAACGCCTATGGATGTTTTCAAGTAAGCAGTTTTAGAGAGGCTACTGACCAATTTAGCCCCTACGAGCCCTAAACTACTTTCCACAAAAGCATCTTGATTCGGGTTAGCAAACAAGTCTTCATCATCAATTTCACTACCTAAGAAATCGATACTGCTTTTCCCTAATAAACCAAACAAAGAAAGCCTGCCAATTCCTATTTGACCCAAATCTACTTTATATGAAAAGTCTTGATAATAGGGAGTTGCAGAAGTTCCTGTTGCGGCTAAACTTGCAATTCCGTAGCGATAAGAAGCCAAGAACGAGCTGCCTTTCTTTTTACTAATTGGACCTTCTGCCATAAATTCTAATCCACTAAAGGCACTCAATTGTGCCGTATATTCTGTGGTCTCAGTATTGCCTTTTCTCATTTCAATATCAAAAACAGCACTATTTGCATTTCCATATTCTGCAGGAAAAGCACTGGTTAAAAAATCAGAAGTTTTCAGTAGGTTCGTATTTAAGGCACTAACAGGCCCACCGGTAGTTCCAAAAGTTGAAAAGTGATTGGTATTGGGAACTGGAATTCCTTCAATTCTCCAGAGCAAACCTGTTGGCGAGTTCCCTCTTACTACAATGTCATTTCTAGAATCATTTGGAGCGCTTACACCAGCAAAACTGGCAGCTAATCTTGCTACATCGTTTCTTCCACCTGAATAGCGAGTTACTTCTTCAAGGCTAAAGGTTCGTGCACTCACTTTAGCCATTTCATTGTTAGGTAATTCTTTTTTCCCATTAGCAGAAATCACCACCTCTTTCAATTGTTCAACAGATTCTTCTAGTTTAATTTCTAGTACGACTTCTTTTCCTGTGGTCACTAGAA
>JAESST010000459.1 GCA_016763995.1 Flavobacteriales bacterium
CCGATTAATGTATCAAGTTTAACTAAGCCTGAACCATCGCTGTTTGTTACAAATAAATCTCTTTGACCATCCCTAATATTACGGTCTTTATCGCTGGTAAAAACAACTTTCTTTCCATTTTTCGACCAGTTAAGATTTCGAACGTAGAAAAAGTAATTCTTCGTTTCAAAATTACTTAGGTTGATTAAGTTTTTTCCATCAAGATCCATCTTATATAAATCTACATGCTCAGTGTTGAGGATGCTGTACGCGCCAAATGTTACTTTAGCTCCATCTGGAGAGATTTGAGGTTCAAGAGCGTATAACGTATCGTTGGTTAGTTTAACCAATTCAGAACCATCGATGTTCATTGAATAAATGTCTTTGCCGCCTGTGAAAATTATTTTTTGATCGTCAGGAGACCAATCAGCATCCCAGATGTCTAGCCCTCTGCGTGGGATTTGAAAAATATTGGATCCATCTGAGTTCATTATAAAGGCGTTTCGAGTTCCAGAAGGGAAGTCTACAGATAGGAATAGAATTTTACTTCCATCCGACGAAAATTTGGGGTGTGACCTATGGATGGTGTCATTTGTGATTGGGATGTTGTTTGAACCGTCTAAATTGATGGTGAATATATCTGAACTGCTAGAATCTGTAGAAGTATAAACAATCTTTTTTGTAGCAGGACAATAGTCTAACTCACGTATTTCTAAATTGGAAGGGAAATAGTCGAGTTGGATCTTATTATTACCATCTGAATTTATCGAGAATAAAGCAGAAGTTCTAGGGGCCGAATTGTTAGAAGAGAAATAGATAATAGGGTCTACGTTAGCGGTTGTATTTGTAGGTTGGCTTTCATCATTTTTACAAGAGAAGGTAAAGATGATTAGAATGACTGGGTAAAGTAATCTGAACCTCATTAGAAATTTAATTTGAGAAAGCTATATTAATAGAAACCTATCTAATAGTGATACTTTTAATTCGCTCGAATGGCTTCTACGGGGTCTAATCTACTTGCTCTGAAAGAGGGGATAATTCCTGAAATAATTCCAATGGAAGCAGAGAGTCCCAAGCCTAACATAATATTATTGATTCCCAAGCTTACCGGAAAATCAGCGGCGTGGGTCATGATGAGAGTCATGATAAAGATTAAGAAAAGTCCTACAGCACCTCCTATTAAACACAAGAAAATAGATTCGAATAGAAATTGAAAAAGGATAAAGAAATTTTTAGCTCCTAAGGATTTTTGAATTCCAATCATACTGGTTCTTTCTTTTACGGAAACAAACATAATGTTAGCGATGCTAAAGCCTCCCACAAGAATGGAAAAAATTCCAATTACAAATCCCGCTATATTAATTACTCCAAAGATTTGATCAAAGCCCTGAGAAATCATGCTCAATTCGTTGAGCGCAAAGTTGTTCTTTACTTTAGGTTTTAGTTTTCGAAGAGAACGCATTAAGCCTGTGAGTTCATCTGTTAGTGCTTCTAAGGGAACTCCTTCTTTCGATTTTACCATAATAACTGCTCCCGAAGAGCGACTTCTCATGTTAAAAAAATTTCGAGAAAATTGGAGTGGCATAAAGATCTTACGATCATTGGAATTGCCCATCATGCTTTCTCCTTGTTTTTCCAAAACACCGATAACCTCTAATTTCCTTCCCTTTATTTTTATCTTTTTTCCAATGGGATTGTCGTTCCCAAATAAATTTTTGGCAATGTCGGCACCTATTACTCCAACGGGTCGGCCGTTGTTACTTTCTAGTTCTGTAATGTATCTTCCTTTTTCAATGAGAAGGTCCCAAATTTGGTTGTACTCATTGGTAACTCCATTTCCTTCAATATTGCTCATGGAGTTGTTCTTGTATTTTATGGTAACATTGCCCCCTAAAACCATGGCTACAGCGCTCGCGTTTTGAGTCTTTTTAGAAAGTCTTTTAAATTCGTTTAAGTTGGGATGTGGTCTTCGAATGTAATCCCACCAAGGTTGGTTGGGGTCAAAATCCCACGGCATTTTAGAAACATAAATTACATTATTTCCAAGGCTAGAAATACTACTTCGAATGTTGTTTTCCAGCGAATCTACCATCGTGAAAACAGAAACCATGGAGAATATTCCAATGGTAATTCCCAACAAAGAAAGGGTTGTTCGCAATTTATTCACGACTAATGAATCTATGGCGAACAGTAAGCTTTCTTTTAAGAGACGTAGGTAGAGCATGTGCTATATTGAACAGCCAAATTAAGACTTGGGATTCAAAAGTGCTTTACCGCTTATCATTTCTTGTTACGGTAGGGTAATAGCTTTTTTTGGATAAAATCAGCTTGTTCTTCTTGCTCAATCCCAAACACTGCTTTCAGGGCTTGATGGAAGTTTTTCTCAGATTTTCCTGAGTTTAACAGTTTCATGAGTGCTTCTCTTCCTCCATACTCTTCCATAGCCAATTTGCAAAACAGTCCACCAAGGGTGTATTTGGTATTAGTGTCATCGTCCAATTTTTCTTGATTAGGAAGTATGGTAAAATTGAGAGAGTCCATTGCATTGGCGACCTTTTCTAAATGATACTCCAAAGAGTACTCCACCGATCCACCCAAATAAGTGGCCAGGCCTTCATCAAACCATTGATGTGCATCATGATCGGCAGTATATAGGTGTACCAACTCATGTGGATAATAAGGTGAGTTATTGGCAGAAAAAAGAATGTTTTCATTTGGCATAGCAATTCCACCGGTTTGTCCATCGTAGGTCAAAAATGTCATGTAATCGTATCCTAGTACTTCGCTGTAATCTTTTAGGTCTTTGAGTACGATAATAGAGGGGTGTTTCGGAGGTATAAGGAATAAATTAGCTGTTTTTTGATTGAAATCAGCCATTTTTTGCTCTAAACTGTCATTTTTTGTTGTTTTCTTGGAGTATAGAAAATGAAGATTTCCTGTTTCTCCTTGCTCAAATTCTACTAAATTTTCACCTAGCTGATCGATAAAGTAGGGGCGATCTAAGCCATCAAAAGCAACTAGTAAATTCATGATTTTAAAAGTGAAGCCGTCTTGTTCTATTTCTAGTTTCACTTCGTAAGAGTTTGATTTTAATTTTCGAATGCCCAATATTTTTGGTGGATTGTGATGGAAAAATTCTTTCTCGAAACTTCCTTTCAAAAAGAAATCTTGTCGGTAGCTTAGAATTTTAGAATCCCAGTTTGAATTTCTAACTTCCAATGTAGAGTCATACATGAGGTTGAAATAATTTTCGAGGAAGTCTGCAATTCTTAATTTCTCGTCTGTATAATTCTTGAAAAGACCTGAATGCTTGATGATAATTCTAGGACTTTCTTCAACTGAAACCTCTTTTTGATCTTCTTTTAGAGGCTGACAAGAAGTGCCAAGTGTGGAAAATAAAATCAGAAAAGGCAGCAGGTTTTTCATATGGAAGAGCTTTGAAAAACGAATGTAATTGAAGTCGTAGGTAGATACCTAATAAATTAACGTTTGATAGGTTTTCTAAAGAAAAATTAAGCTTTTAAAAGTTGCTAAAAGGAGTGTTCAAAAGTCCTGTAAGATTGTTCATTTCTTCTTCTGAAAAGCACAAAACAAGCTTTTAAACTTCTTAATTATTTATTAACCTTGTTAGGATAAGTAATACCTTTCATGTCAGATATCAGAAGAATAAAAAACGCTTTAATATCAGTGTTTTATAAAGATGGATTAGATGCCATCGCTTTGCAGTTGCAAGAGCAAGGAGTGAATATATACTCAACCGGGGGAACACAAAAGCATCTCGAGAATTTGGGTATTAACATTCATAGAGTAGAGGACCTAACTTCTTACCCTTCAATTTTGGGAGGAAGAGTCAAAACATTGCATCCAAAAGTGTTCGGTGGAATCTTGAGCAGAAGAGGTCTGGAAGAAGATCAGAAACACTTAGAGGAGTATGAAATTCCTGAATTTGATTTGGTGATTGTGGATTTATATCCGTTTGAAGAAACTTTAGCTAGTGGAGGAACAGAATCTGAAATCATTGAAAAAATTGATATCGGAGGGATTTCATTGATTCGTGCAGCAGCAAAAAACTTTAAAGATGTATTGACGATTTCTTCAAGAGAGCAATATGGTGAGGTGTTGGAGCTGCTAAAGGAGAAAAAGGGGGAGACAAATCAAGCAGACCGGAAAGCATTGGCTAGAAAATCTTTTGACATTTCTTCGCACTATTATTCTAAAATTTTCGATTATTTCAATGCAGAAGGGGAGACTGAATCATTGAAGCTGAGTGAACGTCAAGCGAATTCATTGCGATATGGTGAGAATCCACACCAGAAAGGAATATTCTACGGCAATTTACAAGCGATGTTTGAAAAGCTGCACGGGAAAGAATTATCGTATAATAATTTGTTGGATGTAGATGCTGCAGTTAACCTGATTGCAGAATTTAAAAACGATGATCCTACTTTTGCTATTCTAAAGCACAACAATGCTTGTGGAATTGCAACAAGAAAAAGTATTTCATCAGCTTATGAAGCAGCTTTAGCAGGCGACCCTGTATCTGCATTTGGAGGAGTTTTGATTTCAAATACAACGATTGACAGTGCAACTGCTGAAAAAATTCATTCGCTATTTTGTGAGGTTGTAATTGCTCCCTCCTACGAGCCAGAAGCATTGAAAATTTTGCAAGGTAAAAAGAATAGAATAATCTTAAGGAAGAATGAGGTAGAAATGCCTTCAAAAACAGTAAGAACTGCCTTGAATGGATATTTAGTTCAAGACAAAGATTTGGCAACTGAAACGAAAGCTGACTTTAAGACGGCGACGAATTTAGAACCAACAGAAGAAGAAAAAAACGATTTGGTATTTGCGGCCAAATTGGTAAAGAATACGAAGTCAAATGCAATTGTTTTTGTAAAAGACAATCAATTGTTAGCTAGTGGAACAGGGCAAACGTCTAGAGTTGATGCCTTACAGCAAGCGATCGTAAAAGCAAAGCATTTTGGATTTGACCTAAATGGAGCCGTAATGGCTTCAGACGCATTCTTTCCTTTTCCCGATTGTGTGGAATTGGCAAAAAATGTAGGAATTACAGCAGTAGTTCAACCGGGAGGGTCTATTAAGGATCAGCTTTCTATTGATTATTGCAACGCAAATGATTTGAAAATGGTATTTACCGGAGTACGCCACTTTAAACACTAATTGAAATGGGAATATTTGATTTTTTCACGCAAGAAATTGCAATAGATTTAGGAACTGCTAACACTTTAATCATACATAATGATAAAGTAGTGGTTGATGAGCCTTCTATAGTGGCGATTGAAAGAAGTTCTGGGAAAGTAATTGCTGTTGGTAAAAAAGCCATGCAAATGCACGGTAAAACCCATGAAGATATCAAAACAATCCGTCCGTTAAAGGATGGAGTGATTGCTGATTTTCAAGCTGCAGAATACATGATCCGTGGAATGATCAAAATGATAAATCAGAAAAAGAGAATGTTTACCCCTTCTTTAAAGATGGTGATCTGTATTCCATCAGGAATTACTGAGGTAGAAAAAAGAGCAGTAAGAGATTCAGCAGAACATGCAGGAGGCAAAGAAGTATTTTTGATTCATGAGCCGATGGCAGCAGCAATTGGAATTGGGATTGATGTGCTGGAGCCAATGGGCAATATGATTATTGACATTGGGGGAGGAACCTCTGAGATTGCAGTAATCGCTTTAGGAGGGATTGTTTGTGATAAGTCGATTCGTGTTGCAGGAGATGATTTTACAAATGACATTGTTGATTATATGAGACGTCAGCACAATTTATTGATTGGAGAGCGGTCAGCCGAAAAAATTAAGATTGAAGTAGGTTCAGCTTTGCCTGAGTTAGATAATCCACCAGATGATTATCCGATTCAAGGAAGAGATTTAATGACAGGAACACCAAAAGAGATTAAGGTTTCATATGTTGAAATTGCTCATTCATTAGACAAG
>JAESST010000460.1 GCA_016763995.1 Flavobacteriales bacterium
CTTCATATACCGCCCTCTTTTACTAGTTACTCTTGCTATGTTTCGCTCATATTCTTCTCGGTAATAAGTCACTGAAAACTTCTTTTCCTTTACTGATTTACCTAAACAGCTTCCTTTTATCGAACAAGCTTTACAAATTTTGGATGAAATCCGATATTCCTTCTTCTTAGTTTGGGTGCGAGAATCTAAGAACACCTTCTTAAAGGGCACTTTCTCTCCTTGAGGACAATGGTAATAATCCTCTGTTTCTTGATAAACAAAGTCTTCCGGACCTCCTTTGTAGGTGCCATGAGGTGGAATGTAACTCTCCAATCCTATTGTTTCAAGAAAAGCATAATTCTCTCCGCTACTATATCCTGTATCCGCTACACAATTCCGCCACAACAAGCCTTGGTCATGTAACCGAGATTTTAATCGCTTGGTGATGTCTTGTAAATACTGATTATCCTTCCCATCGGCATGATAGGCTTGTATATCAGTGATCACATGATGCCCTGTATCTACACTTAATTGACTCATATAATTCAGCTTCCTTGCCTTACCCGGTTTTACACTAATTTTTGCATCAGGATCGCTTGGGCTGTAATGGGTCTTATTACTTGTGTACTTTGATCCCTTGTTCCCTGCTCCGGGACGTTGATCTTGTTCTTCTGACCATTTCTTATTTCTACTCTTGATCGCTTGTAATTCACTAGCACTCGCTGTAATGCTTTGTTCTTCTTTACTTGCCTTATTTTCTTTCGATTTGCGATTGGGTTCTTCCCTATCTATTCTACTTATATGGCGAATCTTATGAAGATGTAACTCCAAATCTTCTAAGGGAACTTTCAACTCCAAGCTATCCATAGAAGCATTTGCTTTTACAGGGGCTGAATCGATCGTTTGGGTATGGCCACTTACCATGCCTTTCTCTACACACATAGAAAATACTTGCGTAAATACTTCTTCAAATATAGCTTCAGGATATAACTGTCGCGTTCTACTCAGCGTTGAATGCCAAGGTAAAGCTTCATCTATATCATAATTTAAAAAGTAGAGGATATCCATACGCATACCACAGTGATTCAACAACTGACGATCACTAATAATATTCTCTAAATAACCAACTAAACAGAGTTTAAAAAACACAACAGAATCAATGCTTTTTTGACCACTCTTTCCATAATATTCTTTTGTTAAATCGTAGAGATAATCCAATTGCAAAACCTCTCCTAAGCAACGGTAAAAATTATTCTCCGGAATCCGATCACTTAACTGAAAATTTAAGAACAACTTCTCTTGATAATCTTTCTTGCCTTGCATATAGCAAGTTACTTAATTTAACGATCTTGTGCAACAGGCACACGGTATATAGCACATTAAAACGTGCCATACACTCACCGTTGTGCGTCACCGAAATGAACATCCAACAAGACGAAACACAATGAACTACCAAACATTTGAACCAAGTCCAGAATTGAACGGATTAATAAAATGTTATTGGACATTGGAATATTCAAAAGAAGAAAATCCAGAGAAACAAACTATTGTACCTGACGGCTGTTTGGAAATGATTTTTCATTATGGTGACCTATACAAACAATACTTACAAAACGGGGAAAGCATTATTCAACCAAAATGTTTTGTTATTGGGCAATTAACCCGACCGCTGGAAATTGAACCGACAGGTCAGACAGGTATCTTTTCCATTCGTTTTCATCCTGAAGGATTTTCACCCTTCACGTCTATTCCAATAAAAGAAATGGAAAATACTGCCACACCTTTAGAAAAACTTTTTGGTAAAGACGGAAAAGAAATTGGACAGAAAATTTTAAGTGTCAATTCCGTTTCTGAGAGAATAAAGTATATTGAAAATTTTCTATTAAGCCGATTGCCAAATTCTGAAACTATTGAGCATATCATACAATCAACTGTTGATACGATTTTGACGGCTAATGGACAGTTTTCTGTTGACGAGCTTTCTAAAAAAATTAATATCAGTCGTAGGCAACTAGAACGAAAGTTCTCTTCTTTTATTGGTTTAAGTCCTAAACAATTATCCAAAACGATAAGACTACAAGCAACACTTAAAATGTTACTGAATAAACAATTTACTAGTCTAACAACTTTGGCTTATGAAGGCAAATACTACGACCAAGCGCACTTTATAAAAGACTTTAAAGAATTTACCGGATTAACACCCAAAGAGTTTTATGGTAGCAACCTAAAAATGTCTTCGCTCTTTTACGGAATGGAATGACTTTGTCGCATTTTTACAATTTTACGTTTGTAATACCTTATAACTTTGGCCAATCAAACGTAAAAAAGCTAAAAATGAAAAACTTAATCAATTGGTTTGAGATACCTGCTACAGACTTTAAAAGAGCAGTATCTTTTTACACAACTATTCTTGAACTGGATATTAAAGAGACTGAAATTTTCGGAACAAAAATGGGCTTCTTTCCTACTGATGGAAACAATGTATCTGGAGCTATTGTACAAGGCGAAGGTTACGAGCCATCAAATGACGGGGTTCTTGCCTACCTAAATGGTGGTCCTGATTTACAAATAATTCTGAACAAAATTGAACCTAGCAATGGGAAAATTATCGTTTCTAAAACACAGATAAGTCCTGAAATGGGATATTTCGGTATGTTCATAGATTCAGAAGGAAATAAAATGGCTGTTCATTCACCTAATTAAGACGATTGAAAATGAGAACAAAATTATTTTCAGTAGTATTCGGTTCAATCATACTATGCAGTTGTGCAACACAACATAAACAAGAAATCAAAAAGGCAGAATGGCTCATTGGAACCTGGGAAAACAAAACGGATCAAGGAAGTGTCTACGAAACCTGGACCAAGGTAAACAACAATGAATTTTCAGGAAAAAGCTATGTCGTAAATGAAAATGACACGATCGTTTTTGAAACGATACAATTAATTCAAGAACAGGATGACCTATTTTACATTCCAAAAGTTGAAGAACAAAATGAAGGATTGCCAATACGATTTGCGTTGAATACAATTTCAGACTCGGTATTCGTATTTAAAAATACGCAACACGATTTTCCGAAAATTATCTCTTACTCTAAAATTAACGCTGACTCTTTAGTTGCAGAAATTTCAGGAACACAAGACGGACAAGAACTCAAACAAACATTCCCAATGAAACGAATAGAATAAACTCATCAATCAAAAGTGATGTTATCAAGTAAGCAATTAATCTTAGCTAAGTAAGAGAATTATTTTAAATTGAACTTTTCCAGAAAGTACACAAGCAAATTATCTTTTATTTTTGAATCATGATTTTAGAAAGCAAGACCGTTGAGTATAAAGGAATGCCATTATTCCAGAAAGCCAGATTTAAAACTCCTTTTGAAACGGAAGGAAAATTTGAAAATTTTGCTTGCTTCTTTTATATGGTAGAAGGAAGCATGATGAGCTTTGATTCTAGAGGGGCTCATAAAATTAGTACTAAAGAGGCGATTATTAAGAATTGTAATAATTATGTTCAACGCTACATCCCAGCAGAAAAAGCTAAAGAATGTGAAGCCATTGCAATCTACCTCTATCCTGAACTATTAAAAGAAATATACAAAGATGCCCCCC
>JAESST010000461.1 GCA_016763995.1 Flavobacteriales bacterium
GTAGATTTTGTATTGGAAGATGGTAAAGACATTGTTTGGGGGGAGTTCAGTTCGGTTGAAATAAACCCTAATTCAAATAGCTCAGGTTATGAATCGAATGGCGCCACTTTTATTGTAGAAGGGGAGTTTACGATTAACCAAGATTGGACCTGTACCAATTGCCAGTTTTGGATGGAAGAGAACGCTAAAATAAACGTAAGCTATGGAACTACTTTTGATTTTGCAGGTAGTAGCACTAGTTTTATTAAGGCCTGCGACAATCGATGGGATGGTATTTACGCCACAGGCACTGGTGAAATACTGCTTTCAGAGGTGCATCCTTTTAAAGGATCAGATGCTGGCTTGGTGAGCAATAATGGAGCAGATATTGTTGTGGATTTGGTCGATTTTGAGCAGAATGAAGTTTGTGTTACAAGCAATAGCTATCAGTCCGTCGGAAGTCAGGAGCTGAAAATTAGCAACAGTCATTTTTCTTGCAACCCACCTTTGCAATATGCTAATGGAGATTATTATTACCCACAAACAGCTATTCAGCTTGATAAACTGTTCTCACTGTTAGATGTTACCACTGTTTATCCAGCTCAAGCACATTCAGAAATTAGCAACAACTATTTCGATGCATCGGCCGGAAAGATAGTAGTAAATCAAGGGCGCGTAGATATTTCATCGAATGAATTTCAGAACTATAATTTCACTCCTGGCTTGCCCAATTTTCCTGGAGATCCATCAAGGTCTATCCTTGCTATAGATGCTATTGGTCAAAGCCAATGGGGGGAGTTGGTATCGCATTTAGGAGTGATTGGAAATACATTTCTATCGACAAAAATCGCTATTAGAACCGCTAAAAATATGTCATTCATTATTAGTGACAATAGAATGAATGAGGATGCTTCAGGAACCATCTATAGCGGATTTCCCTATAGCACATTTTTACTGATGAATGACAATTACCATCATTTCGGGGCACCGATTAATCTATCAGGTCATTGCTTATTAGGGGGAAATAAGTTGAGAAATGTGACCAATGGATTTTTGCTATACGATATTCGGAAACGAATGCAAATTTCGCAGAATTTGCTAAGGTTAGATTATAACTTAGCAAGTAAGGGCCTGTTAATTGATGCCACTAATATGACAGACCCTAGTTTGGTTGCATTGGAGGGAAACGAAATATGGAGTGCCAACAAAGCCATAGAGCTTAAAAATGTAAGTCTTACTAATACAACTAGTGGAGGTGGTTTACGATTAAACACCATTCGACATCTTCACAACTACACTGCTCCTTGTGCACTGCCTCCTTGCGAAGAGCAAAACAGTTTTGGCATTAAGGTGTTTAATTCAACACTGATTACAAATGGTAATAATAGAATCATCAATACGCATTATTCTAATAATTTAAATCTTGCAGGAATTATCTTAGACCATTCCACTTATCACCTGCAGTGTCTCGAAGTTGAGTTCATGGGAAGAGGTATTCAGTTTGAGGGAAACAATACTCCAACACCTACTTCTTTTGGGCCTGGGGTTGGTCTCCCTTTAGCCGGTAATACCATGCGAAATTGCCATGTAGGATTGTCATTAAATCAGCAAGGAAGTTTTGGAGTAAGTGGAACAGCATCTCTTGCCACTGATAACATTTGGGACAATACGGTTACACCCTATACTGGAGATGGCATTCGCAGCACCAATTCCTCTAATGGTAGTTTGTCAAGCTTATTTTATAACACTGGTGTTAGTGTTCCGAATACCATTACTTCAGATGGGAGTAGTAGTAATGTTACTTTAACCACTACCACCGCAGGCCCCTTTATCGGCTATAATTGTAATGGAATTTACCCTACTTTAAGAAAAAAGAAACCCAAGAAAAACAAAGATAGTTTACGAGCTCAAAAAATTAAACTCCGATTAAATGGAATCTCAAACCCAAATTGGAGAAAATACGAAGAGCAAATTGTGTATTTGCAGCTGTTAAAAGATACCACGGTAAATCATGATTCGCTGTTGCTACAGTTAAAAGATAGCTTGGGGCAATCTCCCTTCGCAAAAATATACAAAGCAAAAAATGAGAATAGAGGTAGAGCGGCTTTACAAGCTATAAGCGCGCTGCACCCTTTCGATCAAGATGTAAAATATATGAGTGTTTTATTAGAACAGTTGAGAGCTGGAGATACCATTGCATACAATGATTTGTTACAAACCCGTTCATTAGCGCAAGCATGCCCTAAGCAAAGAGGAATGGCTGTGCATCAAGCTCGAAACTTAATGGGGCGTTTAGGAGAGTATAACTTTGAAAATGTATGTGAACGTACAAGTAATACAGTTCCTTCATCTCCTGCTCAAAAGCGCCTGAAGGTATTAGTAGAGGGGATTTCCATTTACCCCAACCCAGCACAAAATAAACTCAACATTGCAGTAGAAATAGAAAAAAATGAACAAGCGGAAATTAGGTTCTTCGATCTTTTGGGGAAAGAAGTGATGAAAAATCAACTGAGTACAGGGAACATTCGCAGTATTTCTACCCATGCTTTACAAGAAGGATTGTATGTGTATCAAATCTACATCAACGGAGAAATTCTTAAAAGAGGAAAGCAGTTGATTCAACGATAAATCTAATAATTACGAATTACTATTTCTAGATGGAGTATTTAAAAGGGCATTGAGTGATGTATCGTACTATTAACAAGATAGCCGCACTCCTGTCGTCGTTCGTTATGACAGTTATAATAGAATTACGAATCTGGAAATTGCGAATTAGTCATTACATCATTATTCATTAGCCAGTAACCATTGGTCATTAGTAATTATATAACTCCTAGTTAAAAGATTAGTAATTAACCCATTCGTAATTAAAAGATTCGTAATTGCATAAATGAGTAATTTTAAGCCATGAGAATTTCTCTGTTTTTCTTTTTTTTAACAAAGCTTAGCTTGCTTTCCGCACAAAACCTAGTGCCGAACCCGAGTTTTGAAGATACCATACAATTTAGCAATGGGCAACCAGGTGTAGTTTCATGGCTTACAAATATTGGCAGTCCGGATTATTTTTCTCCATATTATATGCCCCCATTTGATAGCAGAACAACGCCGACAAATATTAGAGGTCACCAATTTGCTCATCAGGGCGTTGCTTATTTTGGTTTAGGTGTTTTTAACAATAATAGTCTCAATCAACGAGAGTATCTACAAATAACACTGTTGGATTCTTTGCAAAAAGACTTGGAGTACGAAATTGAGTTTTATATCAGCTTGGCTGACTCTTTTCAACGAGCCATAGATAGCAATAACATTGGAATTGCTTTTAGGAATGAATTAGACAATGGTCCAATTGACCATAAGGTTCGAGAATTTCGCCCTTACTACACTTCTGATAGCGCTTGGGATGCCACCGACAAAATCGGCTGGCAAAAATTCCACTATACGCACAAAGCAGCAGGGGGAGAAAAGGTATTGGCCATTGGTTGTTTTTTAAAAGATGTAGATATCAGTGTAACTACAGTAGGAAATGGAGGGAATACTAACTTCTTTAGATCAACAGCCTATTATTACATTGATCAAATCTCGGTACAATGGAAAGATACTTCTACTAGTTTATCTGAAAATCGTGCATTAAAAGATTTGCAATTGTATCCAAATCCAGTTAAAGAAGACTTTGTATTAAA
>JAESST010000462.1 GCA_016763995.1 Flavobacteriales bacterium
AATCTTTTTACCTTCAATTTTAAAGAAACAAAAGGAGTTTATATTATTGAGATATTAGACCAAAAGGCAATAAAAGTATCCGAAAAATTATAAAGATCTAATCCTATTAAATCTTGTTTAACAAGACGGACAATTTCTCTGTTAACTTGCTCCTAGAGTAATGTTCTATTCCTTGTCCTATTTTTGAGACCTTAGCATTTTTTTTTGAAGCAATATAGAGCTTTTCGATAGATTCTTTTACTGTATAATGCTCTGATTTATACCCAAAATAATATCCACTACCAGTCTCTTTAATAATCTGCTCTGAATCCCCCACTCCGGAACCAAAACCAAGTATATTCTTTTGAGCAGCTAAATATTCAAACAATTTACCAGGAATATTTCCTACGCCACTTTCAGAATTAAACAATAAAAGCAATAATACAGAGGATTTCATGTATTCCTGAATTACTTCTTGATGACTCAAATAATCAAATACTTTTAAACTTGACTTTAGATGTGTGAATCTTTGAATTTGTTTTAAAATTTCCGGATCAATTATCCCCCCTAGATGAAGTCCAAAATCTCTTCTGAAGTCTTCTCTCTCTTCGCATAGCTCAGATAAAGCTGTCCACAGATTCATTGGATTCCGCAGGTGATTTAATAAGCCAAAATGTGAGATTACAAATTGTTGATAAGGTTTTACTTCAAATTGAAAGTCGGACTCATCGTAGCCATTGGTAATCACTTCAACATTTTTAGCTCCTAATTCTTTAAATCGATCAGCCCACACCCTACTTGTAGTTAGACTTAAATCTGAAGCTTCTAATACCTTTCTTTCCAAACTTTTGTAACGCTTCATGAGAAGAGGTAAAATATGATAGCTCTTTAACATGTCTAACTCTGACCATGGATCTCGAAAATCAGCGATCCATGGAATACCTAATTTTTCTTTTAAATCCAGAGCAATTAGATGCATAGAATGAGGCGTTCCAGTTGAAATTATTACATCAACTGGATTCTTTTCAAGATAGTCTAAAAGAAAATCAACAGAAGGCTTTCTCCAATAAACCTTAGGGTCAGGTATAAAGACATTTCCTCTAATCCAATTTGAAAAATATCCTTTTATCCCTCCTTTCTTGTCTGATACAATTCCAGTAGAATTTGAACTTTCTTTTCTCCGCTTAAATAATTTTCTGCCAAGTTGATAAGGTTCCCAAATCTCAGTCTTAATTACTTCTGCTTCTGGTGGAACTTCCTTGAGTAAACCCTCATCTTTGAGTGAGAAGTCAGGATTTTTAGGTGTATAAATTACAGGTTGCCATCCATTCTGAGGAAGATACTTGGAGAATTTAAGCCATCGTTGTACTCCTGAACCCGCGCTTGGCGGCCAATAATAAGCAATGATTAAAACTCTCTTCATTGATATTACTCTTTTTTAAATCTAGAATATAGCATATATCCCAAAAATAATAACAATAATATAGAAGAAATCCAGACCAAAGTTCGGCCTAATTGATAAGAAAAAGGTTCAAAAACAAAAATTATCGTTCCTGATCCAGCTGCAACACTCATTCCCCTTAACGTATAATCTACCTTATTAAAATCAACTTCTTCACCATTTACAAAAGCCTTCCATCCAGGTTTATAATAAATCTCAGAAAAGACAGCAAACTGATCAGATTTAGCCGAGTACTCATAGCTCAATTTATTCGGATCGTAGTCCGTTAAACGAATAAAGTCCTCAGGAGAATTTTGGAATGTGCTATTCGAAATACCTTCCATATTTATCTTCTCAATTACAGCCACAGACCTTAAGTCATTAGTTCCTAAAGATATCATTGCTGAATCTGCATTTTCAACTTCTTGAATTGATTTTACAAACCATGCATTCCCATATGCATAAGGGTTCTGTATTAATAGCTCAGGAGATTTTCCGGTATTATCTGGACCTATAATATACTTAGCATCAAGCAGGTTGGTTATTTTAAGTGAAGGTAACATTCCCTGAACGTATTCTTGCCCTGCTTGCGCAAATGCTTGACGCACTTGATAGTGTTCAATAGCCAGATAAAAATCTACCAACTCTTGATATTTTTTCATTTTAGCTCCATGATAACCACCCAAAGACTTATGAAAAAATGGAACCCTTACATCTTGATCTAATCGATCGCTCGTATTCAAAACTCTATAATGAGTTTGATCCATTAATTCAGAAAACTGTAAATCAAAAACTCTACGATTGTCCAATCTAGATTTATTTTCCTTTTTATAATTATCAATTCTCTTTTGAATTAAACCAGCTAATTCAGGCTTCTCGGAAATTTCTCTTTGTAAAATTGCTTGATCAACCGCTGAAGGTTCATATGGTATTAATTGCTTAATCGGCTTCAACCAATTTGTATATTTAGTGCCACTTGTAGAACGTCCCTTTCCCTCTTCGTTATTAAGATAAGTCTTATCAACAATCCATAGATCAATCATAATTAAGGTCCCTATCCCTGCGATTAATATCTCTTTTTTTATTTTACCGAAAAGAAATAGGAATAGAAGAACAGATGCTGCGAAAAGGTATTTAAAACTTCCCCAAGCACTTTCAGAAACTATATCTGCTCTATACTGTTCGATTTGATCTTGAACTTGAAAAGCTGCAGAAGCATTCGCTCCAGCTCCTTGAATCTTTGCCAACTCCTTTTGACTTGACAAGTCTACAAATGAATCAGGGCTTATTGCAATACTTGCAACTAACAGAATAATTAATCGCAATCCTAAGTATAGTTTTTTCGGATTAGCTTTTATCTCCTCCCTATTCTTTATCAATTTATCTAAAAACAATATTGCCATTATAGGAGCCGTAAACTCTGCAACAAGCAATATCATAGCAACAGCCCTAAACTTATTATATCCGGGGATATAATCAATAAAGAAATCAGTTAGTCACATAAAGTTCTTCCCCCAAGCTAGACCTATTGTTAAAACGCTAACAGAAAAAAGAGCGATTACCAAACGATCTTTTACAAAAAGTAATGCCAAGAGGGCAAGTGCTACAACAATGATTCCAATATAAACAGGACCGGAGACAATAGGTTGATCTCCAAAATAACTCAATACAGCATTCTGATTCTTCTGATACTCAGCCACCAGAATATTAAGGAACTGAGGATCTTCTTTTCTCAAGCGCTCTATTTCTTTTTCATCTCCAAGAATCGGAATAGATTTACCTCCTTTAACATTTGGAACAATTAAAGTAAAGGTTTCATCAATGCCATAACTCCATTGAGTAATATAATCCTTATCTAATCCTGAACTAACATTCGCTTGATTGGATTTCCCATCAGGTTGAATAGTTAAATCAGTTTTTCCACGGGTACTTTGCTTAGAATATTCATAGGTGATTAGCAAATTCCCTAGATTGGGTAGAACTCCTAAAATAGCTGCAATTAAAACAATAGATATTTTTTTTGAAAACCCTTTCAATAAGCCATTCTTGATCGCATAAATCAGTTCCCCTACTCCAACAAATAAAAGAATGAAAAACAAATAGTAAGTTATCTGAATATGATTAACATACAACTGAATGGCGGTAAATACTGCTATTAAAAATGCCCCTACTGTTAATCTCCCTCTCATTGCTTCAATAAAACCACCTAATACGGGAGCCATGAAAGCAATAGCATACGTTTTCGAAGTATGGCCTGCCTCAATAATAATTATAAAATACGAGGAAAATGCGAATGCTATCGCACCAACCATTGCAAGCCAGGGATTTATTCTAAGACAAAGAAATAGAATAAAGAACCCAATTAAATAAACAAATATGGCACTATCAGGATGAGGTAGCCCTACCTTAACCATAGTGAATAAATATTTCACAATATTTGCTTTATACTTGACCTTCATCGTCAAATAACTAGGCATTCCTGCAAACATATTTCCCGACCAAAGAGCTACATCATCATACTTATCATTATGGCTCACAATTTCATGAGACATTGATTTATGTTTCTCAATATCTCCTTGATTTAATTTATATCCCTCTAATACAGGATAGAAATAAACTAAAGATATTACAACAAAAGATAGAACTGCAATTATATAAGGCCAAGAACCTTTTAATGAAAATTTCCCCATAATATATGTATTAATCTACTTCTTCATAATCCACATAATCACCAAGCTTTTCCTTTTTAGGAGATACTTGATCCTTCTTAAACTCATTAGAGCTAGAATCATTTGAAGAATATTGCTGCTGATTAAATTTTTCCTGCTGCTTATTAATAAATCGCTTCAAAATAATCGGAAATAGATACTTCACTATCATTTTCAACGAATAATAAACTACTACAATAATTAAAATTGTTCTTATAAAAGTCACTGGACCAGCCTCAAATACCATAAATTACTTGCTAAGATACAGGTTTCTCTCAGAATATATTTCTCTAAAAAACTTATCTTTCAAATCATCAATAAATTGTATCGCTTCACCCGTTGATTTCATCTCAGGTCCCAATTCCTTATTAACATTTGGGAATTTATCGAATGAAAATACCGGAATCTTAATCGCATATCCTTTTTTATAGGGATTAAAATTGAAATCGTTTACTTTTGCTCCTAACATTA
>JAESST010000463.1 GCA_016763995.1 Flavobacteriales bacterium
AGTCTGCTATATCTCTAAAAGTCTGCCTTGTATATTGTCACTTCTTAAAATCTGAATTTCTAACTAATAATCAAGCTCAGGTTATTAACATCTTCTATTTAATGAATAACTGATAACCTATGAATTTAATTCATTAGCGCACTCCTATTTTTGTCAAAAATTCGTTTATGAAAAATTTATTATTCTCCTCATTACTTTTGTTCACATGTATTAATCTTTTTGCCCAAGGGAGTCCAACATGCTTTCAAAAATATGCTAAAGTATTTGAAGTTAGAGGAGCAAACCAAGTCAAAGATGGCTTACACAAAGATGTTATTATCTCTATTCGTAAAGGAAGTTTTGCAGATTGTTTTCTCGGAAAAGTTAAAGTCCTAAATGGAGTAATCTTAAGTAAAAGTATTGAACTAAGTTTTATAGACGATAGCTTCGAACCTTTTGTAAGATCTTACAAATCTCAAGATGCCATTACAATTGTTGAAGGCATCTCCAGAACTCTTTTAACAAACGATGAAGAATTAATCAACATAATGTTTGTTAGTACTATAAAGCCTAAGAAAAAAGCCTTCAAAAGAGCTCCCGAACCATCTTTTAATTAATCCTTACTCTACTTCTTTACAATCTTTTTTGTAACTATCATATTCCTTTGCTGAACAGATATTAAATAAATTCCTGATGACCAATCATGGCTTTCTATTATTTGTTGTCCTGCCGGTAGTATTTCTTTATATAAGAGTTTGCCATTAGAATTGATAACTCTAACTTCAGCTTTCTCTATTAACTCAAGAAATAACGAATTCTCGACAGGATTAGGAAAAATATTAACTCTATTGTCATCTCTATATTGCTCTAGAGACAAGGGTTGAGCATCTCTAAGGCTTACTTGATCTATTGCAATATCACTTCTGTAACCGCTTCCTCTTATCGCTCTAAAAATTATTCTAACATCCCCTTTATAAGCAGTTAAATCAATTGTCTCTTCTTTCCAAAGATTTCCTTGATCACCAGTTATAGTAGGGATGATATCTTGAATAGTAAACCCATTAAGAACCAGGTCAATATGAAGCTCACCCATTTCAATTCCAAACATGTGATAGAAGAACTTTAACTCCGGCTTGTTTGTGTTAGAAATATCAATACAAGTACTTGACAAAACACTAACTTCCCCTTGTGGGACATTAGTAGCTTCAAAATAAACGTAATTCCCATTTGCTAATGAAGTAGTTGTATCTCCTGTAGGACCTGTTTGGCCTGTCCCTATATTTGATGGTGTTGCCCCTGTGTGCACGTGCCAATCAAACACATTTTGTGACTCATTACTCCAACCTCCAACAAATACACCTGGAATTCCTACAGTAAAGTTGTCAAAATTAGTAGTGTCAGGAAAACTCGTTAAAATCGAGTTAGTTGTAACCATATACGCTAAATTTGAATCATTTAGTGGCTGGGCATCGCTTGGAAGTTCCAACCAAGCATCCAAAACATAATTTCCTGCTACTGACATATCAAAAGTGGGTTGGAAAGTATGATTAAAAGACATTGCAGGTGCTAAGCTAAAGAAAGAAGTATCTCTGCGAATAAGCCCTCCATTTACCCTATATGCTAACGGTATCGTATCTTGAGTCGCACTTCCAAGATTTTCAACTCTTACTGTTACAATTTCGTTAGCTGATCCATTACAACTTGACGAATTCGGAGTAATAAAGGATTCTAAACTCAAATCATTGGCTATCGGCTCGTTAATCTCTATATCATCAATTGCTATATCGCTCCTAATTCCATTACCTAGTATTCCTCTAAATCTCAATTGAACAATATTCCCAGCGTAAGCTGTTAAATCAATTTCTCTAAACAACCAGTTATTTCCTTGATCACCAGTAATCACAGGAGCAACATCTAAGATCCAAGAACCGCCATTATTTATATCAACGTGTAGTTCACCCATATTAGTTCCCCACATATGGTACCAAAAACTAAATTTTGGGGAAAAAAGCCCACCAAAATTATAACATGGCGTTAAAAGCCTCGCTTCTTGCATGCCAAAGCCTGACGCTTCTACATACATATAATTTGCATCTCCAGAACTGTGATCTGTTGTAGGACCGGTATTTGTTGACCTAGTATTGGTATTGTATACCCACCATTCATGAGCGCTAACTGAACTGTTAGTCCAATTATTATTTAAACTCCCTAGTCCGCCAGGATTCCTTCCATTTCCTGCAGTAAAATTTGCAAAAGATTCAGAATAGTTAAAATTACTAATAGGACTTCCTACGCAATTTGCAGGAGCACTCTGATTGACAGTAAACTGTGTACAAGCAGTACCCGGATTCTGCGCACGATTAGCACAAGTTGTATTATCTATTGCGATAATCGTATAACAAATTACATCTCCAACACTAGCTGCAGGAATCGTAGCCTCATAAATAGAGCCTACAGACAAATTCATGCTGAGTGTATTCAAACTTCCTCCATTGACCGTATAATCTAAAGTAGCTGTAGCAATTCCACTTGCATCTGTTATATCAGCCTGAACCAGGTAAGGCCCGGTTCCAAAAACAGCTCCTTGATAAATTATTCCCGTAGGGACAATTGAAGGGGGGATTACTTCACATGGAGAACCTACAACTTCTATATCATCTACTAACCACCCATAATGACTCCTTGCCCCATTGTTATCAGCATCAATTAGAAGAAATCGTATCTTAACTTGAGATTGGCCTCCAGATGCGCTTAAATCGAAACTTTCCGGCTTCCACCATGTATTTGTTGGAATAGAAGTTGCATTTACTACATCCCAAGTAGTGTAGCTAACTGCTGAAAAAGAATTGTTATTTAAGAAACCAGTTCCTGTGTATTCAACTGAGGTTAAAGTGGTCCAGCTCGTACCATTATTCATAGAATATTGGATAACTCCTTTATCAAAAAAGTCAACTTTACAAATTTGACTAAACGTTAAAGTAACAAAGGTAAATCCAACGGTACTAAATGCGTTAGATTCTAAAATAAGTGTATCACTTAGTTGAACCTTTGCTGAATCAGAAGATGTCCCATTTACTTGAAAAGTTGTATTCAAACTCCATGTTGGATTTCCATTGGTTGAACTAGCAGTTGTGGAGAGTGGTAAAGCGTCAAAGTTTTCAGTAAACAAAACAGTTTGTGCTGAAAACTTAAGCGATATTGAGACAAAAAGAATTAGTAAGAACTTTTTCATAATCTATGATTAAAATTAAGGCTGTTGCGAATACACAACAGCCTTAGATAATTATTTTGCAATGACCATTTTGTTGGTTGCTCTATTACCGTCTAATGTTAATGTATAATAGTAAATACCTTTTGCAATGGAAGACAGATCTAGGTCTATAATTCCATCTCCTTTGGGTCTACTAACATTTTCTTGATAAACAGGCTGACCTAAAAGATTAATAACCTCAAACTGAACCATTCCAGACTTTGGAAGGTAGAATGGAATAATTGTACTATAAGTTGCCGGGTTTGGAATATTTTGACCTAAGTAAAGTTCACTCTTTTCAAACAATACATTTCTCGTTGATACGGGGTTACATGTTGAAGGGGGTAATTTTTCAACACAGAAATCATCTATTCCCCAGCCTTCGCTCTCTACCGAACCATCAGATTCAAATCGCCAGATTATAGCTGTATTATAGGTCTCAGTTGGAATGAGCAAGGCACTAGCTGTCGTCCATCCATTTGAAGTTCCAGTCCATCCAGCATTTCTACTATTATCAGGAATAGAAAGTATATGTCTGGTATTATACCATCCAATTTGATCTGCATAGATAGTATCTCCTAAACCTATTATTGTATCTAGGTTAGTTATCGTAGTATCGTAATTAAAGATCGTATCTGCAGCCGTAATAATAGTATCATTCATATTATTAATAATAGTATCTGCTCGTATAGTGTCTGTGCTTACATGCTCAATGAGCGTATCTCGTATAACAATCTTCCCTAAAGGGCTCCAAAACTCATCAGTATATTCCCCTCCATTATTTGGAAGCAAGAACCTTACTGTTCCTCCATCGTGCAATTCATCGGTTATATGATAATTATGGCTAAAACTCAACAGATAACAAGAGTCTGCCGACACTCTAAAGAAAGGGGAGATTAACATTCCTTCTTCTTGATCGCTATAGTTTCCATCTAAATTTGTAACCCAGGCGTTTGCTCCACTGTTTGCACCAGATATATTTGTTGTACTTGGTGTTCCAAACTCAAATGCTGGATCCATCTGAGATAAGGTATATGGATTAGCTGCAACCCAAGGAACCGAAGTTGGATCTTCAAAATCATCACAAAATAAATCTTTCCCAATTGGCGTTCCATCCGGAGCTGTATCAGGCTCAATAGTCACTACACTCATTGCCGTAAACTGCATTTCAAATACATCGTCATCCGGTTTTAAATCTGCCTGCCCGTTCGGAAGCTCAGTCCAAGCTTTTAAGGTATGACGTCCTTCTGTAATATTTTGTGGACCAAAATCCACAACGTCCATTTTCGTATAACGCAAGAAATTAGGATCTGGAAATCTCATAACTTCCATTACCGATGGCAAATTGTCTATCTGAAAATGAACATTCACACTATCTAAAGAATCTAATCCATGTTTAACACATCAACAGTTATTCTATAATCCATAGGAATCGGTAGTTGAACCTTATCGTAATCTAAATGTATCCCAA
>JAESST010000464.1 GCA_016763995.1 Flavobacteriales bacterium
ATGATGAATAGTTTAATATTATCATCTTCAAGTCGTTCATCTACTTCTTTTTTAAGTTTACTTGTACTCTGCTCTCTAGTAAATTTTTTAATAATACTTGATATAGTGCCAACTCCAAATTTTGTTGTTACGTCGGGATTAACCTTATTCACTTCAGTTGCTGTTTCTGCTAGATTTCTGAAGTCAGTTTTAGCCTGTTCTAATTGAACATTATAATTACCCAATTTTTCACCTAACACTTTGAAAAATTCTTCTTGTATGTTTACTTGATTTGACGTACTCCAAGGGTTGAAGTCTACTATAAAGTTTCTAGAATCAACCTCTTTTGTTTGCTCCTCTATTTCACATTTAATATATTCAAGTAGTGTAGACTTCCCTAACCCCCACTCACCATTCAGTCCAACTACTAGGCTTTCTTGTCCGTTCTCAAAGCTCGATAACAGACCTTTAACTAGAGTTTTTGCAAATTGATAGCGGTTAAGGTCGTCTTTAACGTTTAAGTGGGTATCTGTTCTCATATTCTTTATACCTTTTATTTTTTCGATATTGTGATTTTATATCTTCCAAGCCTTAAAACTGCAAGAAATATTAAGAGGAATTTACTCAGATCATAATCCGAATACCTATAAAAAGAGTGAGCAATATTATTTCTAATATTCATTCCATTTCTAAGAAGTATATATTTAAATAAAAGTCTATCACTTTCATTAAAATGATTTTGAACTTTGTCATCTAAGAGTAACTCTTCAATGAACATCTCTCGGGTTCCTTTTATTTTTCTATCATATTTTACAGTTTTGACATTGAGAAATTGAGCAAAAGTTCTTAAAATTCCTTCAAACTTCATTGCAAGTGAATCAATGGCAAGTATGTAACCGGGGTTATACTTGGGCTCATAAACATGAGACTCAAATTGAATGAAAAACTCTTGGATTGAAGGAGCGATCAAGCTTAGCCAACTATGGGGACTATCCTCTCCTCCTCCATGTCTTTCATTAAAGAATTGAGCCAGCCATGATCTGTCTCTAACAAATTCAATAAAAGAACGAAAAGAAAGTTTTCCATTTTCTACTCCACCAGTAAATAGAAAGTATAAAAAAGGGTTAACACTAAACCCTATATACCAACCATAATTCTCAAATACTTTTCTTAGATGTATGTCTTCATCTGAATCACTTCCTTGTGATTGGTTATTATTTATATCAATATAACTTGGAGGTATCGTATCTAAGAATGATTCATTCTTGTTTTTCTTGGCACTTTCTTCAACCCATTCAGCATCAGGAAAAATTTCTCGATCATCACCATTTGCCAGATAAGTAAATATTTCTTCAGGATTTAATTCTAAAACTTTTTTTGCCTTTTCTCTCAAATAATTCATTAGAGCTTTGGAATTATCATCGTCATATCTATGTTGCATATAACTCAAACTTTGTTCATTCCTGAGGTTAGCTATTTTTAAGGCTATTTCTTCAATTTTAACTTGATTATTTGCATCTTCATAATACATTAAGGCTTTTCCAAAATATTTGACAGGAATTATTCTAGAGGCATCATCCATTCTATTCTCAGCTAACTCTTCATAGTTTAAAGCAATGGCTTCGTTTATTTTCACTGAGGAATCAACACCTTTTTTGGATATCTCTAGCCCAGATAATAGAATAGCCTCTTTATGAAAAAAATCGTGAGGTATTTTCATGTTTTCTGCTATTTCTAAGCATAAATCAATTACTCCATTAAAGTCTGACTTTTTAAATTTGGTGCTTTTTACCGCAAAGTCTATGAAATTATACTTCTGCCATGGTTCAATAATATTTTCATCATAAATACATTGCTTCCACAGTTCCTTAAAATCACCTGTTTTATAATTTGCAGAAAAGGCTAGATAAAAACCGTTCTTAAAATAGTCGAAACAATAATCCTGTCTATCTCCATCTATATCATTATTTTTTTCAGTAGTTAGTTTGTAATAACAATCAATTGCCTGTTGGGCATGACTCCTATTTTTTAGTTTTGTATCATTCCATAGGATCTGATTATATCGAATCTTGAGATAAGTGTTTTGTACAGATATTGCTCTTTCAATAATATAATCTCCCATTTTATCATTAATTAGATTCGTGGATGGGTAACCATACTCTGTTGCATCTTCTTCAGTAAATAGCACTCTAGATTTTGCTTTTCCATTTAATAGTACAAATTGAAAACATGCAACTTCACATTGTATTTTATCAAGTACATCTTGGTCTAACTTTTCAAAATTTGATTCTCGAATATTAATTAGATTTGAAATAACCTGACTTCTTTGAGTTGAAGAGTTAGTTATTGATTCTACTTCGATATAAAATTGTTCTAGCGTCTTAAATTTCATCTAATTGACATATTTACTATCCTTTAGAGTTTCGTATTAATTAAATTAATTACAAACTCCATTTTAATATAATGCACCTTGCCATTAGGATTCTCTTTTTCACCCATTATATTGATTCCAATAACTTCATCTTTATCAGAAAATATTGGACAACCACTATAACCTAGTTTATTGTAACCACTGCTTTGTCCAATATTAATAGCAATCGTGTCACCATTAGTAAGTGGATGATTAAATTTAGAATAAGGTGCTCCCTCCCAATCATGTTGAACGGTTTTTTCAGTTTTTGAATCAATGGCAATGATTTTCTGCTTTTTAGATATTGAAACCTCTTTTTCAATTTTAATACAACTCAACCTTACATCTTCGTGCAATTGTATTATAGCATAATCATGGAAAACTGCATCACTATAACCAAAATCATATTTAAATTCAATGATGGAATTTTTAAATTTAATGTTAAAAATAAAATCATTTTGTACAAAGTGGTAATCGTCTTTCAAATAGGTTTTAGCCGCTTCATTCTTTTCTGAATCCCAGTCGCAAAATGAATGTCCAGCAGAGATCAAATATTTTTTTTCATTTAATTCTATAAGAAAACCTGAGCTTTCAAAAATCCCATTACAAAATATTGGTACGACTTCTCTTTTCATATTAATCTGCTTTTCTAAATCTTTAATATTCCAATTAAGTTCTAACAAATCATCATCATTTAGTTTTAATTGCTCTTCATGATTCATTATCTGAGAGTCTATATTTAAGTATTTACCATAAATTTTATTTTGAAATTTATTTTCAATGAAATTTAAAGCGTCTTTTAAATTAAAAGATTTTGCAAATACTATAGGATATAGAAATGAAAATAAAGCTATCAAAGCCCCTCCCACTCCAATCAATCCTAAGAATCCAGTTACATTAAAAATTAAGCCAGTTAAAACTGTTATCAATACTATAATTACTCCTATTAGAAATCTAGCTCCGAAATAAGACCATCTAAATATTCGTTTAAACTTTTTTTGTAATTCTTGCTTTGAATTAATAAGGTGTTCAAGTTTTTTATTCCACTTTAGAGCTAATGATTCTCTTTCTTTAGCTGATATTAACTCTTCCTCCTTTTTCCATTTCCTTTTAACATATAAATAAAAAGCAATCGCAACAATAACTATTGCCGCGATTGCAATTATATACCATTGATTATTATCTTCTTTAGAATTATTTTGCTTCAAAACAGAACTTATTATTATAAAAATACTCGGCTATCAATCTAGGGAATTAATCTGAAAATAAATAGAGTATAAATACTCATTTTTAGAGGCTGTTAATAACTTTCAAGTGAAGTTAAATTTTAGATAACCTCCCCTACTTCACACACATTTGGCTTATCAGCCAAAAAAGTGTTCCGTTTCAACGCCAAATTTTAGAGAAAAGAAATAAAGCATCCCTCCTTTTTTAAAAAGAAATTAAATTCTACTACGTCATAAATTTCGTCATGATTTTCTTTAGCTCACTTCTTGTATATTTCTGAATGTGTTCGTGAACTAAAGTTTGTCCGCAAGCTCAAAATCACGCCAAAATTGATCTACATGTTATTTAACATAATGCTCGTAGCATTATAAGACATGTTTACAATCTCATAATTCGCACTTTGTTAACTTTTAGTTATCTAAGATTATTGTGAGCTTTTTTACCTACACTAAAGCTTTAATTCTTTTAAATCGGGATTAATCCAATTATGTCTTGCTTTAACAGAAAACAATAATTTAGGACTGTAATAATCAAATGGATGACTACTCACACCAAAGTTGGAATTGATTAAAGCATTACAGTTGCTTTCAAAGGAAAAGTGATCTCTACCTATTAAAAATTTATTAGCAATTATCAACCAAAATTTTGTAATTGTTTCATGATAACCTCCTGTATCAGTGTTTTCGGTTCCTACCGATTCATTATGTCTACTAATATTATCTCTTGCTAAAAGTAGAGCTTCATAAAATTCATATTTCGTACAATACCATATTGCTACTACAAGGTGTGCTTCATGTGTCCATTCATGTTTTGGCAACTTTTTTAATTCAAACCTTTCTATTAAAGAGGCTATTTCTACATTTTTATAGTTGATCATTTTGATTTATTTTATAGTTATTAAAATTTAGGACAACAAAAAGCCCGGTACTTTTCAGTCCGGGCTCCATAATTCTTTTACTTAAACGAAATCTTATTCCCGGATACAAATACTTTGTTGATCGAAACAAGTTTGTTGATTGATCAAGTTATTATTAGTTGTATTGCGATTATTAGATATCATATTCTGTAAATATAATAGTTTGGTTATAATTCTATGAGAACCTCCCCTACTTCACACACATTGTCTCATTTCTCTCTGTTTTCTAGTTGTATTCGTGAACTTCGTTTGCTCCGTAAGTTTTGCAATAAAATTTGTGGCCAAGCCCTCATTCACAACAAAAAGTGGTCACTAACTACAATATTTGCTTGTGCTATTTTCAATTTCACTAATTTTAAAAACAAATTAGATTTCAGCTTATTAAATAAGAAAGCTAGCTTATAGCTTGAAATTAATCACAAAAAAATAGCATTATGAATAACAAAAGCTCAAATGATTTAACAAAAAAATTAGAAACACTTTACGATGAAGATAGCAAATCATCCGCACCGGCAATAGAAAGTAATTTAAAATGGAAAATTGGTAAAGAAAATGCCCAAATTGGAATTACAACAGGCGGTGATGTTCAAGTTTTATTTAAAGAAAATGAGAATGGTAAAACCTATAGTGTGTTTACTAAAAGTAGCAACATCAAGGGTTCATCCTCTTTTCCAGAAAACGTCACAATAGGAGCACAAATATGGTATAATGACTATTCTGACTTTTGTGGTAGCGGAGTTGTAGGATATAAGTTAAAAAGCAAAAAGAAAACACACAATAGTGGTCCTTCAGGTAAAAAATGGCATTATCTTATTGGAACATTTTTTAACTCCGAAGGAAAAGCAATTGGTGAAACTTATACTACATTAGGAGAAGCTTTTGATTTTTCATGTGAAGGTTCTTGGTCTGAGTCGTCCTAAAATAGGTTGACACAAACTCAACTTATTTTAGAACGGGACAGTCTAAAAAATAAAACCAACCTGCTGAAGTGGCAGGCTTTGCCCTCAATTCGACTATCGCTCAGTGCATCGCTTTGTTAAAAATGAGTAGAATATCCGTCCTCTGGCGGAAATTCTACAACTCGTTTTCGCAAAGCTCCTTCTCTGCAGTGCTTTAGTGAACGAAGCAATGCGTAGTCCAATATAAAGGAGAAGCCTTTTAAGCAAATATATATATCTTTAGCAGTATAGTAAACTCTTAAAAACAATTGAGATGAGTTGGGATGATGAAGAAATTTATGTAGTTGTAATCAATTATGAAGAGCAATATTCAATTTGGCTAGCCAATAAAGAAATTCCTCTTGGGTGGAAAAAGGAAGGATTTAAAGGAACTAAATCCGAATGCTTGGATCACATAGAAAAGGTATGGACAGAGATGCGCCCTTTAAGTCTCCGCAATATGATGGAGGAGATGAAAAATAAAGGCAATTGATTGACATACAGCTACATAATGACATAATAGTGCTACTATACTCTATATCCAACAGTAGTTGCGCTGATATTTTAGATTAGAATCCAGAAAGTCGTACTACTTGCACATCTTATAGATGTACTTAGTAATGTTTGACGATTGAATTGTTGACCAACTTATTTTTAATCCATTTTTTCCACCCTCCCATCTAATAAGAAAAGGTTTTGATTTTATCTGATTGATTGATTCCAATAATATATATAAAGTGAAGGCAATCTAGAAATTTTAATTGAGAAGAAATAGAGCCTAAATATTCTATTTTTGAGACTGTTAATAAATTATTAATTGTTGGATTATATAAGATTTACCTATTCTATACACATTTACAAATCATATATTATTTCTTTCGGGAATTTGTGAACTTCGTTGTTCTCCGCAAGCTTTGCAAAAGAGCATTATCTCACTTCATATTAATTTTAAAGGTGTTCGCTAACTCGAAAGAATTGTTTACTCCCTTCTCTCGTTAAATTCTTTCATCGTTTCCATGCCTTTACCCATATTTTAGAGAATACTTCGACTATCGCTCAGCATAAAAAGAAATAAAACTTTCCCTCACTTCGACAAGCTCAGTGCATCGCTTACGCCATAAGTTTGGCTGATCAGACAAAAAGAGTATATAATTCATTTAAATTTGATCTTGTAAATGGAGAAATCAATATTTGAAATAACTAAGATGGATTGCCCTTCTGAAGAAAGCCTAATTCGCTTGAAACTTCAGGATATTTCAGCTATTCAAGGTTTAGATTTCGACATTCCCAATCGAAAGCTCACTGTATACCATTCAGAAGGGGTAGAAAAAGTAGAGGCTTCATTATCTGAATTGAAGCTTGGTGACAAATTACTAACGACAGAAACATCAAACTACGTTAAACAAGAAGAGAACAACAATCAGAAGAAGTTACTTTGGACTGTTCTAGTCATCAACTTTACATTCTTCATTATAGAAATGACCACAGGTCTTATTTCTAACTCTATGGGACTTGTTGCTGATAGTTTAGATATGCTAGCCGACTCCTTTGTTTATGGAATAAGCTTATTGGCAGTTGGTGGTTCTGTTATTAAAAAAAAGGGAGTTGCAAAGCTCTCAGGTTATTTCCAAATCATATTGGCAATTATAGGCTTTGTAGAGGTGCTAAGAAGATTTATTGGAACTGAAGATATTCCCGACTTTAAAACAATGATAGTAGTCTCCATATTCGCTTTATTGGCAAATGGAGCTTGCTTGTATTTACTTCAATTATCAAAGAGCAAGAAAGATGCTCATATGCAAGCAAGCATGATATTTACATCTAATGATGTGATTATAAATATTGGAGTTATAATAGCTGCTCTTTTTGTTAATTGGACAAAGACCAGTCTACCCGATTTAATTATTGGTTCAATAGTATTTATTATCGTTTTACGAGGAGCATTTAGAATATTAAGGTTGAGTAAATAAGAGATTAGCTCCTCTATTCCATACACATTGTCTCATTTCACTCTGTTTTCTAGTTGTATTCGCTAACTATCGTTTTGGCTTATCATCCAAAAAAACTAACATAAAAAGGGCATTTGAATTAACTCAAATGCCCTTCACTGTTTTTATTCTCTTTTCTTTTTAGAACTTCACTCTTGCTCCGAAACTCACTCCTACATAAGTTAATTTCTCTGTAAATAGAGCTCCTTCTTTGGTAATGGAGTTCACACTTCTCTTATAGCTTGGTGTAAGCAAGAAGGATGTTTTAATCGTATGGAAATAAGTAATTCCGGAAGCTAGATGAACGTTTACAATTCCACTTGTTTTGTATGGGTTCTCCCCTTCTTCTTCTAAGTTAGCTACTTCGTTCCTTGCTTG
>JAESST010000036.1 GCA_016763995.1 Flavobacteriales bacterium
GCGTGTCAACGTAACAAACGTTTTTCAAAAAATGGTACTGTGTCCAGTTTCAGTTAGTAAAATTCTGAAATTAAACTGGTTCTTTAGTAAAGGGATATCCGTTATGACCCCGATGGAAATACTTGTTGCGACAGCTGTTGGCTTTGTAGTGTTATATGCCACTGCGTGGCTATTTGCTAAAATTTTGATTATTTTAGGGCGCGGTGTACGGACAGTTGCGCCTTATTTGCTAATGGCATTTGGTGCATTTGCAGTATATAAAATATTTCAAGCAGACGCCGCAAACGCCGCTACTATTTCTGTTCCTGCCGGTGTTATTATTGCATCAATTAGAGCTTCATTTATTGGGTTTTAGTCAATTGCGGGTAATTTCAGAGTTCAAGTACCCTATTGCAGCAACTACATTTTTCACGATTGGATTTTTTATTGGCAACGCAAACGCATCCGAAGTTGATTACTGTAATTTTGCGCCGTACGTAACTGAAGCTGCGATTTTTCATGTAGTCAATGATGGGCCAAAACTCGTAAAAAAAATATCCGCCCACGCTGGAGAATGCACCCAGTTTTCAATCGAACAACCTCATAATACGTTTTATTACATACGAGCAATACCATCGACAGCAACATCGCATCTTGAAAGAAATCTCAAATGGTCATCTAAATGGGGGGGGCTACCCATTTGGAGGCTACCCAATTCGCAATTCGAAGTTTGTATAAATTTGAGTGACGCTAGTTTCAAGTCTGCCAGAAAATCTAAACGTTGTCCAAAAAACCAAGAGTCCATTGGATTGGCTGAAATCCAAATTCTGGATTCTAAAAATCCATATATTGAAAGTTTCGATCCATTTATTTGTGCTGAGAACATGGAAGTAGAATGTTCGCAGCGGACAGGTGTGGCTTTAAATTGGGCTGGAAAATTGAACCAGGCTCTAAAAGCTTCTGCCAAATCATATGAAATTGAATTTTCAGGAGTAAACTACGGGGTAATTCCCACAGCCGTTGGTTGGGACACACACGATGCCAACGGTCCTTATAAACAGGGTGTGGTCGTGACTTTTGCGTACACCGAGACACCATTTCATTCACCAATTGCGTTGGTGGTTGGAGACATATTATTAGAATTTAATGGTATGCCTGTTTTCGACCGTGATGATCTTGTTTACTACGTCTTCGAACACGGACTGAATAAAGGCTACGACGTTCCACATAAGATGATCATTCAGCGGGACGATCAATTGTATGAAATTGAAGGCCATCAAGTATTTAACAAATACGCTTACAAAGACGTATTTTTAGATGAGACATTTTCGTGCAAAGTTATTTCTAGTGCAGCATTAACTGGTACATTGCGTGAAGCGTCATTATACACCAGTCATATTTTAGGGTGTCTTGATTTCGATAAAGACATGAAGCCATACAGAAATAAGCGATGTGAATTCATTGTCGAACAAGTTGTAGCCGCTTATCGACAATTTTGCCCCGACGTCACATTTTATTCCTCGATGATTGGAGGGGTTTTTTTACCGGGCAGGGAAATTCCTGCTGGTTTACTAAGAAAATTTGTTTTTCGCGGACTGAAACTTCCAGCAAAAATTCTACGAGCTATTACCCTTGAAGGAGCGGAGGAAGCAGCAAGAGCCATTGCCACGTTGCCACCTGGAGCAAAGGTTAGAGAAAGTTGGAATTCCATTCAACATCAAGCAATTTTCGGTGCAGTAATAGGTGGTGGACTTGCTATTCCATTGGGCCGATAAAACTTCAATTGTTTCTGCCTCTTAGTTAGACAAGGGATCGCATTACCAATGTTTAATCAAAGTAAAGTATGGTTGTTAGTAACCACCCTAATATTTGTACAGGTAATTTTTTATGATGCTCAAGCGTGCTCGAGAAAAGGATTTGGTTGCAACGTCCCAACTCCAAAGCTTACTCCTGTCACCCCACCGAGACTTCCCAAAATTGTTACTCCTCCGCCCATAGCCCCTTTACCTTCCAATATTACTAACAATTTCAATGATGCGGTTACCAGCCCCGCATCGCGTGGCAATGCAATTGCTATAGGGAGGAAAGCAAGAATAAATATTGATCAGGCGAAAAAAGTGGGAGATCACAGAACTGCCCGTGAAGCAGGTGCGGCGTCACGAAAAGCGGATGAAATGGCAGCATCACTAAATCGCACACCACCCAAAGGTAGTCAGTTTGTTGTGATGCCCAACAAATTGGCGAATTTGCGAGCTGCAGAACTTGGATTCAAACGACAAATACAGATTCCCAAAAAGGTAGGTTTTTTAACAAAGTCCAGCCCAGTTTTTTCTGGAAAAATGCCCCGGTCTGGCGAAAAAGTTCTCATTTCTCCCGATAGTGGAGGACACAGAGGTCACGATGCATGGAAAGTTTTCAATAGTAAATTGAATAGAAGTACATATAATACTAGTTTAACGAAGAAATTAAGTCCTTAAAATGATCGTAATAAATAGTTTATCTTCCAATAATACTTGGCCATCATATAGTTCTTTGGATGGATATACTGGCATTATCAATTTTCCAGTAATAGACGATCCATATTTGCCAGAAATAGCTTTAAGAATATTTGTTTGCGGTAGTGTTTTTGACCTAAATATGAATATTGGTTTTTGGAAATTCGATCGTTATGTCCAACATTGGAATGAGGTAAAGAAATCTCAGAACGGCATCCGCGAAAGTTTTGTGATTATTCTCAATATGCCAAATGAAGATAGACTGGGTGAACATTCTGAATTTGACTGTGTTTTTGTGCTGAAAAATAAACATACTTTCGGATACTATCTATTAAGAGGCGTTGTTGGTGCATATAGAGAAGAATTTGGGTTGAAAAAAATAGAAACTACCCAATTATTAGCACTTCTAAACAACGACAATTTTGAGCAAGATTGTCTTACATTATTAGGAAAATCCAATGATGTAGACTTTGAACTGTTGATCAGAAAATATTAAAATTCGTCATCCCACACCAATAATCACATCAAAAAGCAGAACCGTACGGAGACAGTAAAGTCAATTGTCCAACATTGTGATTGATACAATGCATTGCAAGTCAATAATGCATCCATCCGGCAGGAAACTACAGCACAAATGGCATGACACAAAGCAGTTGATCGAGAACTAAAACAGGATATTCGATGGCTGAATTCATTTATTGCCCATGAAGAACCACATAAATCAACCAATCAATCCGCAAACCGTCAGCACCGAAGTCGGGATGGCCCTGATTATGAGCGGTAATACCGCTCCATCAAAATCAAAACAGATCAAGCTGTTTGTTGGGTACGTTATTGAGCGTCTTTAAATTCGCAAAACCATTATAGATATGTGCGAATTTCAGGCTCATAGCAGTATGAATATTATCGCAACCATGTTCATCAAGTTTGACACTATTATCGGAACGAAACCTGCGCAGTTTGCAGGCAAAGCCGCGATAACAAGACAAATCGTTGCGCAGATCAGCAATCACTTTGCTTCTGATTTTACGCAATGCAGCTGATCTCTGTGGTTCTGCCCGGTTCATTGCATCATTAATATCGCCTGCCAGATAGCCACGATATTCTGCAGACATTGCATAGGCTTCAATTTGTTTAGGTGAAGGTATCTTGCCTCCCAAACGATAATACCAGGGGTGTCCGGGCTTATAGCCCTCATATGGCTCTAATTGTTGTATCATGACAGCCACCCCTACCAGCACCGATAGGCGTAGCGTTCACCAGCGATAATTGTCTGGGTGTAATCAACACCAAGATCGCGACTGATGGCTTCATAATCGATATAGAGCTGAAGACTGGAAGGGATTTCACCAAA
>JAESST010000465.1 GCA_016763995.1 Flavobacteriales bacterium
CTTAAAATTTACTATTTATCTACGTTCTGAATCCTTAAGAAGAACCGAACTCAGGTTAATAGATAAATAACAACAATGAGTCTGAGAATTCAAGTTCTTTTATTCTCATAGAAACTCAATAGCAGAATCCATTTAGGTTCCCAAAAAGCAATTCTAGTTAATAGCCGTATCCTTATAATAGCTGCTGAAAATATGGGCTTAATTTGTCGGCAATTATCTGATGAGCCTTAGGGCTTGGGTGCTGATCGTAGGGATAATTTGTCATTTGCTTATCGTTTAGATCAATGGAAACGTCTTGCGTGTTAACTCCAATAGATTGACAATAATCTATCAGATCATAACTCCTTTGGTCATCTAACATTAATGTCAAAATTAATTCGATCTTTCGACTATCACATGCCGCCTTAATTTCCTTTATCAGTTGCGTTGTTACTCTAAAATCATGCTTCGCGTCTACTCTTAAATCTCTTAGCCCATTAAATAAGATATGTAATAAAGCAGAATTGCTTTCCCAAAAGAAGGATCGTTCAATATCTTTCATCTCTAATTGATCAAGTTGTAATGCTCCCCCATCTATAGCTGCATAGGGATAACTAAAATCAGTTAATAGTTCGGGATCTTGTTTTTTTGATAGCTGATAGCCTATATTTAGTTTGTGCCGAAAGGCTGCGTTTAAGGTATTTCTTTCATCGTGAAAGGGCAAATAATTCAATACAATCACTTTCACCCCTTCAAAAGACATTTTGTTATCTCTAAGCTCGTTCAACAATTGAACTTGTCCATAGCCCGGAACTCCCCTATTCTCTACTTTGAGTAATCGAAACCGTTCTTGCAACAACCAAGGATAGGTTTCCTCATCGTTTACTCCCATTCCATAAGTAAAAGAACAGCCATAAAGTTGAACAATTGGTTTTGTGATGCTGTCTTGAATCAAATTCAAACTCGTCGACCTCATCGAATCTAAGGTATGCCTTGTTTCATAGGTCAATTCTCCGATGTTGACAGTAAACTTTCCGGGAGCCAATACAATTCCTTTGTTCATTTGGGGAATAAAACAGCCTTTGGGATTAGACTCTATTCCTCCCACCGGAAGTTGAAAAGGGGTATGACCTGTCACTCTTAGTCCAAATTCTAATAAAATTAGACCAAAGAACAATACAATAGTAAATCGAAAAACTCCTTTCATAGGAATGTAAATTCTATTTTAATACTTAGACTAGTTAATTTTAAGTGGACAAATATTAAACTTTTTGGAGAAAATTTTAATTGAGTAATTAAATCCACTATAACTTCCAACGGGCTTTTATATCAGAAGTATAGCTTGAACCTGAATATATTTTTGTTTTGCTTTTATTTTTCATTTCAAAGCTTAGTTTGCTATTTATTCCCTTTCTAATTTCTGATACTTTGTTCTCATTAATAATATGAGAACGATTGAGTCGTATAAAGTGGTCAGGCAACTTTTGCTCCAATTGAGCCAAAGATGGGTTGAACAAATATTCTTTGTCTGTCATCGTAACAATAGTAGTCAATTTATCTTCTGCTTTGAAATATGCTACCTCATCTAAGTCAAGTATAATTATTCGATTTCCAATATTTACGCGAATAGATTTGATTGACTTGGGCTTTTGGATGTAGCTAATTAAATCCTGCAGCTTTTGAATTTCCTCATTACTATTGTCTTTGAGACTTCCAAAACTGATGATTTTGTCCATTGTTATTTTTATTCTTTCTGCTTGAATTGGTTTAAGCAGAAAATCAATGGAATTCTGCTCAAATGCCTTCAAAGCATATTCGTCGTATGCTGTAGTAAAAACAATGTAAGGTTGAAATGACAGCTTCGAGAGCATTTCAAATCCATCTAAAACTGGCATTTGAATGTCTAGGAAGATAAAATCAGGACGCAACTCTTCGATAATACTCAAGCCTACCTTTCCATTGGACGCTTCTCCAATTATTTCAATTTTATCTGCATAAGGAAGCAATAATTTTTTTAGTCTCTTTCTGGCTAATAGTTCGTCTTCTACAATAATTGCTTTTAAAAGGCTACTCATTAGTTATTGTGTTTTTTAGAATGATTTTGACTTCTTTGGTGGGCTCATTGTTTAAACTAAACTCAAAGTCATCTTTATACAATAAATTAAGTTTATCCAAGATTCCTTTTAAGCCATAACCAGAGTCATATTCCTCAGGAAATGAAGGACCATTATCAGCAACTGATATGCATAAATCAGAAGCTACATTAAATATTTTTAACTTTATATTTCCCTTTTCTCTTTTGGAGGTTCCGTGTTTAATTGCATTCTCTACCAAAGGCTGAAGAAGAAACCTTGGAATTAAGAGAGAACTAAGTTCATCTTTAACATCTATTTCACAAGTCAGATTATCTTGAAATCTAATTAATTCAATTTCTAAGTAAGCTTTCACCATTTTTAGCTCTTCTTCAATGGTTGAAAAATTTCCGCTTTTATTATTTAAGGTATAGCGAAACAAATCCGATAAGAGTAAAACCATTCGTTCTGCTTTAGCCGGATCTTCATAAATTAAACAAGCAATAGAGTTTAATGAATTGTATAAAAAATGAGGATTTACTTTCGATTGTAAGGCTTCTAATTCTGACTGAATTCTGAGTTGATAAGCATGGTTTAACTCCTCTTCCTTTTTGTTAATCGTAATTATTGCATTTTCTTGAACTTGTTTTTTTAGAAAAATGGGAACTCCAAGCAATAGAGCAAACAAGGTATTATCTATTACTTCTGAAGTTCTTGGAGAAAGCTCATACGAACCTAACACGATGAAGTCATCATCTAAAATTCCATTTAACCAATAGATGTATTCAAAAAAAGCTGTTGCAACAACTACAGAAACAAGTAATCCTACAATTCGAGGAAATAATAGGCTATTCTTTTCAGGATAGTATTTCTGGTAAAGGATCTTGGCTAAATAATTGCATTAACGGCAATAAATGGAATAGCTAATGAACTGAGAAGGAATATTATTTCTGACTTTCCAATAAAAAAAGGCCCATCTAATGACAGCTTAGAGATTTGTATGCATAGAAAAAAAGAGAATGCCCCCCCGATAATCCAAGGCAGGTACTTTTTATTCTCTTTTTTCCACATCTTATTCATCCTTAACTTAAATCCTCTTGTTTACTCATTTCCTGTTAAAAGAGTTATTAAAATATCATCAGCCATTCTTAATACTCCGCGATAATTATTATTTGACAGTATTACTACTGTTTTCTCTTGCTCTGGCAACTCTATGATCATGGTTACATAACCCGGCCAACCGCCTGTATGATAAACTACTTCTTCAATTCCTTCATCTTGTCTTAAAAACAAACCATAACCGTAACCTAATCTCCTCCCATTTTTAAAAGTAAGTTTTGTTCTAGCCTTTTTCCATGAGTTTTCATCCACCAAAGCAAAATCTTTTGATGCCTTCGACCATAGTGCCAAGTCATGAATACTCGAACAAATAGCACCATCCCCCACTATAGGGTCCATTTGTATAACATAGTTGTACTTATCCGAAGAGTCAGGCAAAATGTATTCCTTTGACTTCTTGTCTTTAATATATCCATGAGCAAAATTATCAATTAATTCTCCTTTGCTTCTTTTGGTATTGTATACCCTTGTATCATTCATTCCTAAAGCTGAAAAAATATTTTCCGCTAAAAAGTTAGCAAAAGAAATACCCGACACCCTTTCTACAATTATTGCCAACATTACATAACCTGTATTGCTATATCTAAAACTCTTATTGGGTTTGAAAATCACATCAGGTTGATGTTCTTTTAATAAGTCTACAATATCATTGTTGGTGACATACTTTCTTTTATCATCCCACTCTTTGTTAACTAATCGTTGATAGGACGGTAAACCTGAGGTATGCGTTAACAAGTGTTCTATGCTTATACTATCATAAGGTAATTCAGGAATATACTTTTTTACATTATCAGAATAGCTCAACTTTCCCTGCTCTTCGAGAATCATAATCGCCATTGCCGTAAATTGTTTACTACAGGAGGCTAAATCAAAGCGAGTATGTTCATTCAAAGGAGTACGTTTTTCAAAATCAGAAAAGCCAAAGGACTTCTTAACTATTTCCTTGCCTTGATCCATTACCAATACACTACCGTTAAACTTATCTGTACTGTTCTTTAAATGCTTTTCATTAATGATTGATAAGATTCGCTCTTCGGCAGTTTTTGCAGTTTTTGTCAACTTTGCTTTGGGATAGATGTAGCTTGGTTCACCATCTCCAAAACCAGTCACTTTGCCCTTTGAATTAAAAAAGAACGATAAAAAGCCTCTTTCTAATGGATCTTTCTCGTAACTAAGTTGGGCTCTATAGTGATATTTATTTGAGTAGGTTACCGTATCAATTGTTGCTGAACCAAACTCCTCATACATCGGCCCAATTTGCTTCTTTATCATCTTTTTGGTAACAATTAGCTTCCCCACAAAAGCCAAATCTTTTTGCATTTTTTTATA
>JAESST010000466.1 GCA_016763995.1 Flavobacteriales bacterium
AGAAGGTTACCGTTGGGGTGCTCCAGGCCGGCTTTAAGGTTGTCGCCGCCCCCGAAGAGCAGAAGGGAATTTGGAAGCAGATGGATTTTCCTCCACCTGTTGGTAATAAAGCGAGCGTATCTTTTTGTTCAAGAACTGAGCGAATGATCTCTTCTTGCTGCTCTCTAAATGTTGTAAACCCCCAATATTTAAGAAGTAGCTGGGTTATATTGGAATGATTACTCATAGTGAGATAAAAATACTTGTTAAATCTGAGAATAGTTAGTCAGATTATCTCTTTAAGTTTAACTTTGATCAACTTTCCTAACCATATGATTACACAAGATCAGCTTAAAGATATTGCCCAACGTACGGAGGCATTAAAGTCATATTTAAATATTGAAGATTTATCGATTGAGATTGCGGAAGAGGAGCAAAGAACTCAATTACCGGAGTTTTGGAATAATTCTAAGGAGGCAGAGAAATTATTAAAGCAAATTCGGAATAAAAAAATCTGGACAGATGGATATAAATCTGTGAAAACTGCGGTGGATGATGTTGAGGTATTGTACGATTTTTACAAAGAAGAAGGAGCAACAGAGAAGGAAGTAGAAGTAGCCTATAAAAAGACAGTAGAACTGTTAGAAGAACTTGAATTTAAGAACATGCTAAGCGCTGAAGAAGATTCTTTAAGTGCGGTACTTCAAATTACTTCAGGAGCAGGAGGAACGGAAAGCTGTGATTGGGCTGCCATGCTAATGCGCATGTACTTAATGTGGGCAGATAAGAATGGCATGAAAGTAAAAGAGCTAGATTTACAGAATGGAGATGTTGCTGGAATTAAAACAGTAACTCTAGAGATTGAAGGCGAATTTGCATTTGGATATTTGAAAGGAGAAAATGGGGTACATCGATTAGTTCGCATTTCACCATTTGATTCTAATGCAAAAAGGCATACTTCATTTGCTTCAGTTTATGTTTATCCGTTGGTTGATGATACTATAGAAATCGAAGTTAATCCTGCCGAACTTAGTTGGGATACCTTTCGTTCTGGAGGAGCAGGAGGGCAAAATGTAAACAAGGTTGAAACTGGAGTTAGACTTCATCATAAGCCAACGGGAATTATTATCGATAATACCGAAACAAGGTCTCAGTTAGGAAACAAAGAGAAAGCATTGCAATTACTAAAATCTCAGTTATTTGAAATTGAGATGAGAAAGAAATTAGAAAAACGGGCGGAAATAGAAGCTGACAAAAAGAAGATAGAATGGGGATCACAAATTAGAAACTATGTGATGCATCCATACAAAATGGTAAAAGATGTTAGAACGAATCATGAAACGTCGAATGTAGAAGGAGTGATGAATGGAGAATTAAATGAGTTTATTAAAACCTATTTGATGGAGTATGGGACAAACTATTAGAAGAACTTATTCTCAACTCGAAATTTACTACCTATAAGGCTTTCAAGGAGTGGTTTACTTCCATTCGTATAGAAATGTAGCTTAGGCAACTTTGTTGAGCGATTTAATAATTTACCAGCTTCCAAAACGGTTTTCGTTTGTCTAGCTACAGCTCTTCCCGAATCAATAATTTTTACTTCTTTCGGTAAAATCTCTTTTAAAATTGGGATTAAATATGGATAATGCGAACAACCTAATACCAGGTGATCTATCTTCGCTTCTATCATTGGATTAAGATATTCTTGAAGTAAAATTTTCATTTCTATTGAATATAATTTCCCATTTTCAATTAGCTCCACAATTCCAGTTCCATCTTGCTCTAATACTTCGATGCCTTGGCTGTAAATACTTGTAGTTTCTTGAAATAGTTCACTAGCTAGTGTACCTTTGGTAGCTAAGATTCCAATATTTTTTGTCTTTGTTTTTAAAGATGCAGGTTTGATCGCAGGTTCTATTCCAATAAATGGAATTGCATACTTCGTTCTTAAATGTTTAATTGCGATTGTAGTTGCAGTATTACATGCTACTATAATAATTTTGCATTGATCTTGTAGTAATAACTCAACATTCTTTTCGCATAATGCAATGATATCAGCCTTGGATTTTATCCCATAAGGAGCGTTTTTACTATCTGCCAAATAAATTGAGTTTTCATTCGGCAATAGAGAATGGATTTCTTTCCAAATAGAAGTTCCTCCTACACCAGAGTCGAAAACCCCTATAGCATTATTAGAAGAAGATTGGGATTTAATTTTTTGCATAAAAAAGCGGCTCCTTTGGAACCGCTTTTAAAATTATATATTTCTATTAGATTAAAGTAAACCTAATTTCTTTTTTACCAAAGGCATAATGTTATCAGAATCTTTCTGGTATAATAAAACACCTACTCCTGAATCAAAGATATAAGTGAAACTATTTTCCTTTGCTACATCTTCAATTGCCTTTTTAGCTTTATCAATAATAGGCTTCAATAGGCTTTCTTCTCTTGTTTGTAAGTCTTTTTGAGCAGATTGTTGGAATTCTCCAATTCTCTCTTCTAAGTTGGTAATTTCTTTAATCTTATCTTGCTTAATTGCATCTGTCATAGTCGCTTCTTGAGACTGATATGTTTGAACTTTAGCTTGATATTCTTTAGTCATCATGCCAAGTTGAGATTCTAAATCTTGCGCATACTTTTTAATGTCGCTTTCTACAGCAGCTCTTTGTGGCATTGCTAATAAAAGCTCATTTGAGTTAATATGTCCTAGTTTTTGCGCAAATACTGCAGTGCTCAATAAAGTAGCAGCTATTAATATGATGTTCTTCATCTTTTTCATAATTGATTGTTTTTGTTTGTTGTTCATTTATTTAGAATTGCCGCCTGGCTTTATTCCCATTCTTTTAAGTATATCATCACTCTTATCGTATTTCGGATTCGAGTATACCATCGTTGCAGCACTAGATTTGTCAAATATAACAGAGTACTTTCCAACATTTGCAGTTTCTTGTACAGCTTTGTAAATTCTTTCTTGGATAGGTTTAATCAGTTCTTTCCTTTTTTTAAATAATTCCCCATCTACTCCAAATTTGCTTTTTTGAAACTCTCTAGCTTCTTCTTCTCTTTTAATTATATCTTCCTGCCTCTTGTTTTTCATACTTTCGGTTAGTAGAATTTCTTCTGCTTGAAAGTCTTTATACATTTTATCAATTGCTTTGTATCTTTTTTCAGCTTGAGTTTGCCATTGCTTAGAAAGAGCATCTAGCTGTTTCTGTGCTTCTTGATATTCTGGTATTTTAGCTAAGATATACTCTGTATCAATGTAGGCAAATTTTTGCGCTTGCATACTGATAGACAAAAAGAGTACCAAACTTATTATAAATAGCTTTTTCATTGTTTTTGAGTATTTTAAGTTACCATCCGCCAAGGTTGCCACCAATAGAGAAATGGAATTCTGTATTGCTAGTTGGATCAACTCTTCCTGGTATGTCATCAAATCGATACGCCCAATCAAGACCTAGTAGGCCAAAGAATGGCATATAAATTCTAACACCAACTCCAGTAGCTCTTTTTACCTCAAAAGGGGAGAATTCATCAAAATTCAACCAAGAATTACCTGCTTCAGCAAACACAAGTCCATATATTGTAGCACTCGGATTAAGTGTAAATGGATACCTTACTTCCATAGTATACTTACTCACAATTGTTGCTCCCGTTTCAGGAGAAAGCGTTCTATCATCATATCCTCTCTGAGCAATAATTTCGCTCCCATCAAGGTTGAATCCACTTAAACCATCACCACCAAGATAGAATCTTTCAAATGGAGATTGTCCTAACTTGCTATTGTATTCTCCTAAATATCCGAATCCAACTTTAGTATTCAAAACCAATTTTCGTTCATTTCCGGCTAATGGAGTAAACCAAGATGAATTAAATTTCCATTTATGGAATTCGATAAACTTATAGCGATCTTGATTATCAAGTTCATCGTAATTATCTGTACCATCAAACAAAGAATAAGGAGGAGTTAATTGAATAGATAAGCTTGTTTGAGAGCCACTTGTAGAATAGATAGGGGCATCGATAGAATTTCTGGAGAAATTTGTTTTAATACTTAGATTGTGTGCAAATCCAGATCTAAAGATAAAGTTTCCCCAATTATTTAAGTCATAGTATTGATAACTAACTTCATTGTAAAGGGTAAAGAAATCATCAGGCCATTGCAATCTTCTACCTAAACCAACAGACATTCCCCAAATTCCTAATGCTTGTCTATTAGGGTTATCGACTTTCTGTCCCTCAGTATTTAATACGGTTTTTGCTGCACCGTTAGTTTGTCTCGAATAATATCCTGTTACGTTCAAACTATTAGGTTTTCTACCACCTAACCAAGGTTCAGTAAAAGATAAATTATAGGATTGAAAAAATTCTCCATTTGTTTGTGCTCTTACACTTAGCCTTTGTCCATCTCCTGCAGGTAATGGTCTCCATGCTTCTTTTTTGAACATGTTTTTAGCACTGAAGTTGTTAAAAGTTACTCCAAGGCTCCCTACAACTCGGCCTCCTCCCCAACCTCCAGAAAGTTCAATTTGATCTGATGGTTGTTCTTCAACAGTATACTCAATATCAACAGTTCCACTTGCTTGGTCTGGAATTGGATTTACCCCAAGCCTTTCTTGATTAAAATATCCTAACTGTAGTAATTCCCGCTGTGATCTGATAATGTCTGACCGACTGAATAGATCACCCGGATTAGTTCTTAACTCTCTTCTAATAACATGATCATTTGTCTTTTCGTTACCAATGATAATCACTTGATTAATTCTCGCCTGTTGACCTTCTCTAAGTCTAATCTCAAAATCTATAGTATCTCCTCTTACTTCAGTTTCTACAACATTTGGTTGGAAAAAGAGGTATCCATCATCTAAATAGAGAGAACTGATATCTCTTCCGTTAGGATCTTGATAAATTCTTTGGTCAAATAGTTGCTGATTAAAAAGATCACCTCTTTTAATTCCTAAAATTCTATCTAGTTCTTGATCTGAAAATTTAATATTTCCAATCCATTTAATGTTTCCAAAGTAATATTTCTTTCCTTCTTTAATTTTTACCTCAATCATAATACGATTAGGACTAATTTGGTAAACGGTGTCATTTTCAAACTTCGCATCACGATATCCTTTTGCATTATACTTTTGGATCACATTTTCTTTATCGTTCTTATAATTGCTTCGAATGAATTTTGAAGGTTTAAAAATTCGAACAAATTTTTTCCTTTTCGTCTCCTTTAAAAACTTTCTAATTTTTTTCTCAGTAAAAGCAATGTTTCCGCTTATTAGAATATCTTTTACTTTAACCTTTTGATTCTTATCAACTTTTATTGTTAATATTTTACTGTTGCGGATTGTCGTGTCGTTCTCTTCCGAAATTTCTACTTCCGCATTAAAATAACCTTTGTCTACGAAATATTCTTTTATTTTAGACTTAGTAGTATTAATTAAGTTTGGAGTAATAACTTTTCCTCTTTTGAGATTAATATCATCTCTTAAGCTCTCTTGTTTTCCTTTCTTTATTCCTTTAAATCTAAATTTTGATAACCTTGGACGCTCAACTACTTTTATG
>JAESST010000467.1 GCA_016763995.1 Flavobacteriales bacterium
TTAGTAGTAATGATAGTATAATATTTTCTTTATTTTTGTCACCATACAAAATGTGGTTTTAAGATGGAAAATAACAAAAATAGCCTACTCAATCAATTGAATGAGGAATCAAAAAGAGATTGGGTAAAGCCTGAAGTTTTAGATCTTGATGTAAATAAAGAAACTCAAACGCGAGGTATGGGTTCTGCAGGTGGTGATGGTGGTGGTTTCTTTAATGATTACGTGAGTTAATCGTTTATTACCGACTTTACCTTTATTGTAAGCTATTTAGTTTCATTTAATTGGATGTTGTTCGATCAATGTTCATACATAGAAATGAGTAACTATATATGCAATTGATTACAGTTGTAATAGAATTGATTACAAAATAATCTATCTAAGAAATAGTATTAAAGGCAAGCATTTTTTCAATCTATCGTCTTGTCTTATTCCTAGTAAACTTTCTTTCCGGTTATTGGCAGTATTAATGCTGTTCAGTTCAAAGCTAAGGGTGTTGATCAGGATTTTTTTGTAGTACATTATACATCCTATTTGCGGGTAGTTTGAAATCTAAATTACTTTTAGATCCATTTTGCCAAACAATTGTTATTCGCTCAACAGTTTTATTTTTTCCCAAGCCAAAGTAGCAATAATTTGAGTTGAAGGATTTAAAACCTCCGCTTGATTTAACTTCTCTTAATTGTTTATGATTATCTCCATATTCAATTATAACTTTGGCTCCAATGGCTGATCCTCCAAATTCATTTGTTAATTTGAATGCGATAAAGTTATTTTTAGAGCTTGTATTTTCATAGATCTGAAGAGGTCCAATAGCAGATGCGGCGAAAATATCTAGGTCGCCATCAAAATCAAAGTCAATGTAAGAATAGGCTCCGGTTGGAAGAAAGTTTTCCATCTCAGAATTCACGGTCTGGTTTACAAATTCCTTTCCTTCTACATTTCTATAAAACAGGTTACTTTCCTGTTCTACTTTCATCATGAAACCATTTACTATATAGAGGTCCTGCCATTCATCTCCATCTATATCTGCAAATTGAGCATTCCAAGCCCATCCAGTTGACTTTAAGTTAAATTTCTTTGCTTGGTCAGTAAAGCTTAAATCCTTGTTTCGCATAAAAAGAACCGCTTTCTCATTATTAGTATTGTTATCAAAAGAGTCTATTATTTCGAAGCTTTTGTGATTCTCAGTGTAAAAGTCTGGAAGGAAATTATAATTAGTCCAATTAGAAGGAATGGGAGATTTTTGGGAAAGTGGTTTTAGTTGATGATTCTTTCTATTAAATTCTACCAGTAAATCTTGAATCCAATTGTAAGCCAGACATTCTTCATAAAATTCTTCAGGGCATTTGTATATGTTGTTTTTCCTAAAGGAACGTCTAATATCTTGTTGTAAACCCATTAAGTATTCGCAATTTGCTCTTTCTGTTGAATCTATAATTTCACCACAGATCTTTTCTGGTTCTTCTGTTACCCATTCATCGGATATATTTCGATCAATTTGATCTAAATAGATCTCTTGACTCAGATCATTATCTATATCTGCCGATGCAATAGACATGGTATAAAATGAATTGCTTTTTATGATGGAATCTTTTTGTTCAATAATGTTGAAAGTCCCATCACCAACTCCGTAATAAAAATAGTCGGGTACTGCAAAATCGTTAGCAACAATTAGATCAGCAATACCATCATCATTTAAATCGCTAATCAAAGAGCTTAAAGTCTCACCATCCATGCCTTCTAATTCTACTCTTTTAAATCCACCTTCCTTATTCAATAGGATATAGTTTTTTGAAGAGGGCATAGAAAAACGAGCCATCTGTTCGCCTGCAGTCCAGTTGCCTAAAAAAATGTCAATTCTACCATCATTGTCAAAGTCGGCAAACGCAGGAGCAATAGTTAAAACAGGATTGTCTGAAAATTTGAGTTGCAATGATTTCTCCATGCTAAATCTTCCGCTATCATTCCATAAAATAAGGTTGTGGTTTTTATAAATACTAATGAACAGGTCTTTCCATCCGTCGTTATTAAAATCTACACTTTTGGCATTGAGTGCTTCATTAGCTAAAACTATTTCTTCCAGCTCAAATTTTCGATTACCTTGATTATAGGCTAAAAATAATTTTGTTGCAGAAGTGATTACCAGGTCAGTATAAAAATCGTTGTTCAAATCCTCAGCGGCAATGCTTCTACCCATAGAATAGGGAGAAACGATATCTACGGGAGAGAAACGGTAGGGGAGGGTGAGGCCTAGTGTCTTTGCCTCTAACTTTTTAAACCATGTATCAGTTGTAGAGTTATCTCTCTGATTAAAAGGAATGTAGTGTATAACTAGACTATCATTCTCAAATAGGAGTTGTTTTGAAAGATCGTTTTTAGTATTAAAATTCTTAGCTGTATTTTGAGTCGAATCAAAAGTCCAGGCCAATGGTTTTTGTTTCGTACTTCTTTGAAGTGCTTGATATTCTTTAGAACGATTACTCTCAATGTTTTTTTCGATATAATGAGCCGTAACCCCTAAGCCAATTCCAAATAGAACAACTGTTAAAGCAAGAAAGAGAGAAACTTTTTTAGAAATAAATTTATAGATGATACTAAAGGGATAAATACTAAAAATACCAAGAGTAAATAATAATATCATAGAGTAGCGGTCTGCTAAGCCAAGGGAAGATAGGATAAGAACTAAAATAACATCGAAAGCTATTGGTACTGGAAGGAAAGTCCCTATTATGGAAATTCCTACCATCAATAGCAATGTTTCGTAAAAACTTGTATTAATTCCTAGCCAAGAAACAACAGAGTCTTGAGGAAAAAAACTAACCAATACATTTCCTAGAATACCAGCTAATAGCATTAATGGGACTGTTGTTTTTATGATAAACCATAAGCCTCTAAAAAAATTATTCAAAGTCCATTTTAAACTGGAAGCCCAATCTGATTGGAAAAAATTATTATCAGTAGTGGGTGAAAACTCAAATCCTCGAATTTTTGACTTTTTCTGAATCCTCTCTAAATTAATAGTTTCTGATTCAAATATCTTAGCTGCAATAGGAACCACAAGTAAAATAAATAATAGAGAACCCCCTATTTTTAATAGCGCTAAGTGAAGCGGAAAAAGAGTGAAGAGCATTGATAGAATGATGATGTTTAGTGTTGGTGAACTAAACAATGTTGCCAAGGCAATCTCTATCTTTTTACTAGTATCAAAAACACCTTTAGCTATTGGCGTTGCACAATTAACACAAACTCCAAGAGGCGCACCAATCAGGACTCCGGAAAGTGTATTTGTAAATTTATTTTTAAAACGGCTTAAATCAATCAAGCTGAATAATAGCATAAGGGCAGGAGCAAACAATAGCCCGAATGTCATGCCTTTTTTGTTAGTATCAATCCAGTTAACCGTGTTTGAGAAAACAACCTCCCACCAATTGGCATCTGAATCAGCAACGTAGACAAAATCGAAACTTAATCCTATAATTTTTGTATCACCTCCCATTAATGCTTTCTCACTAAGCTGAGGGTAGCGAGAAGAGAGCCAGAAAAATGAAGAAATCATAGTTATGATAAGAATAACTATAACTATTTTTCTTCGATGCATTTTTTTTCCAAAAATACTGAATAGATGCATCTTGAATTCTAATTATTGAAACAATTTTATGTCATCAATATATCGAGTAGAATGAGTTGTTGTTCTAAATATGAAAGCCTATTTATTCTGAGCTTATTCATTTTTACTGAAAAGAGTTAAAAGTTCCTCTTTGTTTAGGTTAAAAGTAGACTCCATCTCTGTTAGTAGTAGTTTTTCGTTAATAGCACATTGTTTCAATTCTGCGTTAATCCAATAAAGAGTAGAGGTGTTTTTATCTGCTAATAAACTTTTTGGTGCTTTAATCTTTTGAGGGAAATTAAATGCAGTATGATAATGAAGCATTTTTATTTCTCCATTCTCTATTTTTTGAATGGCCTCATCAAGCTTAGTATGCTTCAAGAGATGAAAATTGTAAGCTTCGGGTAATACTTTAACTGAAAGCTCCATGGCCGAAATAGTTGCAGAAAGAACAGATTGTTCTAGAAAGAAGTCACCTTTAACTGGTATTAATTTACTCTGCATCACAAGGTCAAAGTTTTTAGCCCAGTGTTCAAATAAACCAATAGTCCTTTTCACCACAATCAAACCAGCATTAAAATATTGGAGTATTCGTTGATGATCAGAAAGCTCAATATAGTTTTGCTTTTTTACCTTAGTTAATTGGTATAGCTCTTTCCAGTAGCTCGCATTATCATCTTTTCCATCTGAACCTATTCCTTTAATTGCAACGTATTGCATTGCTATATCTTCCTCTTTTAATAAAAGCTCATTGATTTCGCCTAAAACAAGTTGATCGCTGTCGCAAAAAATTAAAATATCCTCGCTAAGCTGTTTTTCAAAATAAGTGCATGCTGCAATTTTATTGGCAAAATTATAGGCTCTATACTTTGTATTTAAGTTTAGGTGTTGGTGACTTACATTAAGTTCTTTGAAGGCAGTTAGCGTATCTGCTGAAATATCTTTTCCTTCTCGTGGAGCAATACTATGAATTGGAGCATCTTTTAATTTGCCGCCAAATTTTCTTAAACTTTTAGCAAACAGAATAGATTTTTTCTCCAATTCTCCTTTCTCAGAACAAATCATAAAAGCAACAGAAGGTGAAGGGGTGGAGCTCATGTTTCTTTTATTGTTGATCTATTTGTTGTTGAATAGTTTTTGATTGTATGTTATAATCTAGGTATTCAAAAATAAGGTGGATTCGGTCTGTGTTTCCAGTATTGGCAACAGCATGTTTAGCAGAATTGTTTACTTCATATGCTTCTCCTTCTTTTAAGCTAAATTTTTCCCCCTCAACATAAAAAAAAGCTCCTTCATTAGTTTGTATCGGAACGTGAATTTTATGAGGGATAGAGCCTGTCTCATTACCATCAGTATGGGGAGCAATAAAACCTTTAGGAGGTAATTTGGCTAACATTACCCTAGTGTATACTCCTTTTTCATATTGATAAGGAAGAGTTGATTTGTTTAATAAGGGAAGTAGGCAAGGAGCAAAATTCAGCCAGCGAGAACAATTGAAATAACGAAAAGGCTCAGATTGCTTATCAGAAAATCGGAGAATAATATGCTGAGTAGCGTTGAGTACTGCACTTGGCTTTTTGTTGTAATTTGCTTCAAAATCTTCAGGGGTATCCCAATCTTCATCTTTTAATATCGCGATGTATTCCTTTAGAGCACTAATATCTAGTTTGCCTAGAGCACGAACAAGGGACGTTTTATTATCATTTTTCTCCACAATGCAAAAGTATTAAAGTCGAATAGTATGGTCTGCTAAATCAATTAAAGTAGAACGATGAGCAACAATTATTATCGTTACTTGTCCGTGTAGTCGCTCTAAAATCTCTTTTATTATTTGCTCATTAATATTGTCAATAGCACTAGTAGCTTCATCTAAAATTAAGAGTTCCGGTTTTAACAATAAGGCCCTTGCTAATGCAATTCGTTGCCTTTCTCCACCAGATAGTTGAGTACCTCTATTGCCAGTTAAGGTATCCATTTGATCTGGTAAATCTTTAACAAAACCAGCAGCACTAGACTGTTTTAAGGTATCCCACAGCTCTTCAATGCTTGCATTTGGTTTGGCCCACAATAGATTATCTTTTATTGTTCCGTTAAATAAGAAGGGATCTTGCGGTACGTATCCTATTCGGCTTCTCCAGTCAACTAGCTTAGAAGTTTTCAGGCTGTGTTTTCCAATTTTTATTTGTCCTTTTTGAGGTGTTTGTAGGCCCAAAATTAAATCGACTATTGTACTCTTACCTGAACCCGATTGACCAGTTATGGCCGTTGTTTTTTTGTAGGGAATTGAAAATGAAAGATTACTCAATACCACTTTTTCTGAATAGGAGAAATGTATGTTTTCAAATAGAATAGCATCTTTATAATCAATAGTAGTTAAGCTAGATTCTTCAATAGCTACTTCTTTTTTTAATAGTTCAATGGAGTTGAGCACCGATTCGAAAGAAGGAATGGTATTTAATATAGTTTGATAATTCCCAACGATACTCCCTATTTTTGGGAATAGCCGAACAAAAATGAAAAGCAATAATAACAGTTCGCTTACCGGAACAACTTTATAAGTTAAAGCAAAGTAGACATATACAGTAATGGCTATGGCTGCAATTAGTTCAAAA
>JAESST010000468.1 GCA_016763995.1 Flavobacteriales bacterium
TATACGGCTTGTCCTTGGTTCCAAGGGTGCGGGCTAAGGGGATGCTGGAAGCCTTGGACTCCATATTTGTGCTGTCGCTCATCGGGCGGCAGTGTAACCATCGATGGTGCAGTGAGCACCCCAAGAGTCCGCCGCATTAGGTAGTAAGTTGCCCGAATTTTGTAGTCTTCCATTCCATCCCTCTGTAGGATCATTGGTTTGGAACACTAATTCTCCTTTAGGAGTTACAATCTCAAGTTTGAAACTTTTGAAGTTATAGCCCTGAAGCGTTGTTAAAACAAATACTTCATTGACGCCATTGTTGTCAGGAGAGAAAGCGTTTGGGAAAGCTTCAATAAAGTCGATCTCCATTTCTATAAGTTTGCTTGTCTTGTTGATACATCCATTAGGTGAAACATGTTCCAATGTCATGCTGTAGCGACCTTCTTGTATGAAACTCCATGCTGTCTCCTTGCCAAATTGAACTTGTTCTCTTTTATCAATATACCATCTATAGGTCCCTGTACTTGGTTGATCAACTTTAAGGTTCACATTATGGTCGTAAAATGGGCCATCTAAATCAGTTGCTACGAAATTGAGATCAAGTTTGTTTTCAACTGTAAAATCATTTTTGCCTTCAGAAAGCAATTTATCCTTATAATAAGCTCTTACAATAATGTGCTTTTTACCTGGAGAAGTGATGGTTAAGGAATTTTGAATTCCATTGCCCTCGATTCTCGATTCATTGATGAACCATTTAAAATAGACATCCTTATTTGTTAATGCCTCTTTCAATACAGCTTTTATACGAAGCTCTTCATTTAAACAAGGAGCGCTTTCTAATTCTACAAATAAAACATCTGTCTGAATATCTAATATATTGTCTTGAGCTTCTTCAGTTAAGGTTTCACTTAGTTCTGACTTTTCTTCAATAGGTGTCTGTGCTAATTCTAATTCTTTAGAATTTAGTTGCTTAATCTTCTGTTTTACTTCAACCTGTGAAGAAGCTTCCTTGGGGACTTCTTCTTGATTAATAGCTGCTTTTTTAATAACATTAATTCCGTTAAGCTTAGTTGTATTAGAAGGTGAACTAGGCTCTATCTCTATTGTTTCGTTTTGAGGTTGAATCGCTTCTTTAGTTTCAGTATTTGAAACTTGTTCTTCTTCCTTAGGGTAAAACTCTTGTAACAGAACTACTGATCCAACAATAGATATAAAGACCAATGCAGCTTTGAATATGCTGCCATATTTGGTCCAAATGCTTTTTTTGCTAAGTATTTGCTCCATTTCAGTCCAATGACTTTCTTGGTAAGCAAAATCAGCTTCATTCAACTTTGATTGAAGCTTTAGCTCTTCTGATGTTAATTTATTCTTCATTTTCGTTCATCTATTTGTAGATGCTCTAAAACCATTGCTTTTAGATTTCTTTTAGCTTTGGATAAATTCGATTTTGATGTTCCTTCAGAAATATTTAACTCTTGCGCTATTTCTGCATGCGAATAATCATCAAGTACATACATGCTAAATACTGTTTGATAAACAGGACTTAACTGTTGAACTAATTCCAAGAGTTGCTTTGCATTCAAGTTATCAAAAATTCCTTGATTTTCATCTTCAGATGGAATCCTTTCTGCTTCAACTAAAGTTTCGCTCATGGCGTACTTATTTTTATTTTTTCGGTAATAATCAATGGCGTTGTTCACCATAATACGTCTTACCCAACCTTCTAAAGAACCTTTAAAATTGAATCGTTCAATTTTTTCAAAAACCTTAATGAATCCCTCTTGAAATAAATCTTTAGCATCATCTGGTCGATTGGCATATCTATGGCAAACGACCATCATTTTGCTATACAATTGCTTGTATAGCAATTGCTGGTATTTGGAATTTCTTTCCACACAACCTTCAACAATTTCCCTTACATCTGCTTGGTTCGATAAATCCATTCCGGCTTTCTGTTTCTTTGACGCTAAATTATTCAAAGGTTGCCTTAGTTCTTTTGAATTAACTTTAAAAAAGAATTAGTCTAGTATTTTTTTATTTGCAGCGTTCATTGAGTAATTTAGCGCTCCTAAATTATAAAAATATAACCATGAAAGTAACAGTTGTTGGAGCCGGAGCAGTAGGCGCTAGTTGTGCAGAATACATTGCAATTAAGAATTTTGCTTCAGAAGTCGTGATCGTTGATATTAAGGAAAACTTCGCTGAAGGAAAAGCAATGGATTTGATGCAAACATCTTCTCTATTAGGTTTCGATACAAACATCGTTGGAAGCACAAACGATTATACAAAAACGGAAGGTAGTGACGTTGCAGTGATTACTTCAGGAATTCCTCGTAAACCAGGAATGACGCGTGAAGAGTTAATAGGTATTAATGCAGGTATTGTTAAAACAGTGTCTGAAAACTTGGTAAAGCATTCTCCAGATATCATCATCATTGTAGTCTCTAATCCAATGGATACGATGACCTACTTGGCTCATAAAGTAACAGGTCTTCCAAAGAATAGAATTATAGGCATGGGAGGAGCATTAGATAGTGCTCGTTTTAAATATAGATTAGCAGAAGCCTTAGCTTGTCCTCAATCTGATGTAAGTGGTATGGTAATCGGTGGGCATTCTGACACAGGAATGATTCCATTAACTGGCTTAGCAACTAGAAATAGTGTTAGAATTTCAGAATTTTTATCAGCTGAAAAATTAGAAGAAGTAGCTAAAGCAACAATGGTTGGTGGAGCTACTTTAACAGGGATGTTAGGAACAAGTGCTTGGTATGCTCCAGGTGCTGCTGTTTCGGCAATGGTTCATGCAATTGCTACAGATTCTAAGAAAATGTTCCCATGTTCTGCATTTTTAGATGGAGAGTATGGATTGTCTGACATTACTATTGGAGTTCCATGTATTATTGGTAAGAACGGAATTGAAAAAATTGTTGAGATAGAATTGACAGAAGCTGAACAAGCTAAATTAAAAGAAAGTGCTGCAGCTGTTTCTAAAACAAATGCTTTATTGGATGCATAAATAAAACGGTTTCGTTTTATATAAAATAAAAAGGTGAATGGTTACATTCACCTTTTTTAGTTTATCAATGGCATGACTACAATTCGATTAGAAAAAATAGAAATTCCTCCGCTTGGTATTCATTTGACCTTAGGCGTTAGAGTTAATGGAGTCTCTACCAATATGGTGTTGGATACTGGAGCGTCTCGTTCAGTAATCGACTTAGATTATCTATCGGAAATTATTCCTGAGCTAAGCCTTAACGAAGAAGAGATGAGTTCTGCAAGTGTAGGAGCAGGCGATTTACAAAGCTTTACTACAATACTTGATCTCATTGAAATAGAAGAATTTCGAATTAGCCAGTTTGAAATTGCTGTAATGGATTTGACGCATGTTAAATCCTCCTATCTCCAACTAGGAGAAGAAGCTGTGTTCGGTGTAATTGGAGGGGATATTTTATCAGAGTATGATGCTCTGATTGATTATTCTGCCCTTACACTAAAGTTAAGGCCTAATAACTAGTTTTTTTGATTCAAGATGATGATCGTTTCGAAGTGTTAGGATGTAAATACCGTTGGAGAGCCTTTCTGTTGAAAGACGATATCTTTTACCTTTGAATTGCCCCGATTTAACTAGTTTTCCTGAAATAGTTCTCAACTCAAATGCAGTAGTTTGTTGTTGTGAATTGTCAATAATATCAAGAATTACAAATTCTTTAGCAGGGTTAGGGTAAGCTTTGAAAAATGAACTTGATTTAGAGCTTTGAGAGAAGATGTCTTGAATGCCAGTAGTACGAGATCCGTATAAAATTTTGATGCCTCCAGTGTTTAGTCCGATGACAAAATCAACAATGCTATCTCCATTGAGATCTGTACCATCAATAAATGAATTTGAACCAAAATTGGCCATAAAATTTCTTTTTGTATAAATTAAAGTGTCTATCGGTTGAACACTATCAATGAAATCTTCAACAAAATAATTATTCCCATTAGGGGCTCCAATAACCATTTGGTTTTTCCCTTGGTCTTTATACATAAAAACACTTTCTACTAAAAAACCATTGTCAAGCGTTCTGAATTTCCATTTTCTATCAAAATAGCTCATGTGAGCATTCGATCCAAATTCATCAAAACGATTGTCGCCCACACCAAATTCAATGGTGTTAAAACATTCGATATAATGATTAATGGTGTCAACTTTTAAGATACGTAAAGCATTTAGTAGCCCATTGTCAGGATTTTGCCCATTGTTTATTGCCATGCTATCGCCAATGTGTAGCATTTCGTAATTAGGAGCCTCTTTAAAATGATACCTCATAGTATCTCCTCCAATCCAGTAAAGAGAATCTATTGGAATATTAAATAGCGGTATTGTTGCAGTTCCAAAGTTTGGATAATATGAAACATCTGCAGTTTCAGTTGTGATTAACTCTAAGATGCCATCATTATCAATGTCAAATAAATGAGTTGATTTCGGGGTGAAAAGTCGATCGTTGATGAACTGGAAAGGTTGATTGTGGAATTTGAAGGCAGCTTCTTGACCTGCAACAGCAGTGTCTTCGAAAAGATAAATATTGCCATTTTTTTGTGTCAATAAAATGTCTTGATCTCCATCTCCATCAATATCTCCGGTACTTGGGGAAGCAAAAGCATATAAGTCTCTTGTAAATCCAAAATTTAAAGAAGGAAGATCAATGTAATTTCTATCTACTAATTCAAATTTAGCCTGGGTTTTGGAGCCTGTGTTTTCAAGAAGAGCAAGTTGTTCGATAAATATTGTTGAATCATTTGGCGAAAGGTATCCTCCGTTTCCAACCAGAATATCTTGTAATCCATCTTTGTTATAATCTATAAAAACTGGTTTAGATGTTCTTCCAAAATCTAGGGCTTGCTCTCTTAGGAATTGTTTAGTTTTTAGTTGGAACTTGTACTTGTTATTGGTAGAAATGTTTTGATAATACCAAATATCATCTTTGCTAAAAGGGGGGATGGAGGAGTTTGCTTGATTTGAAGCAACAATCATATCCTTCTTCCCATCATTGTTTACATCAATAAAATAAGCGCCTGCAAATAATAAATGAACAGGAGTATCATACTTTGGGAAGGAATCTAATACTTTATATATCCTTGAATTGGTATGGTATTGGGCCGTAGTTGAGTCAGCATTGAGCATTAATTTCATTTTATATGAGCCATCGTCTGCAATTAAGATATCTGTGCTAGAATTATCATCAATATCTATAGGGGAAATTGTTAGCCCCGCACCATGTTTTTGCCCTTTTTGAGTGCCAGGACTCTTTATTCGTTCGCCCCGAGTTGCTCTATGGCAAGTATCTAGATAAACACTATCTGAAATAGTTCCTGCTAGATTGGAGCTCTCAAGAAAAAAGCCCCAACATCGGTTTCTTCTTTCATAATCTGGAATAAAATTGTTTTGTCGATCCACAGATAAATTTCGATGATAATCTACGGTTCTTGATTGGAAATGAATAAAAAGGTCTAAATCATTGTCTCCATCAATATCGTAGATGCCTGGTATGTTAGCGCTTGTTGGATTTAAATCAATTGAATTTCCACCTGTGTTGTTGACCGTTTGGATAGTTGTAGTGCTCTCCATTTCGAAACTTAAACCATCAGTAATGTTACTGGTATTTCTATGGATGACAATATTGAAACTTCCAACAAATAAATCCATCTTGCCATCATTGTCATAATCTCTTGTAAGGAGGAAATCTTTTAATGGAGGAAATTTATAGGCATACTCAGGAGCATAAGTGTATGAAACAGAGTCTGGAATTCCATCATTAAGATATGGCTTTACTAACCCGAAATACCTGTCATAAATCACCAAATCAAGAATGCCATCAAGGTTTAAGTCAATTTCGTTTACTTGAGCATTGTTAAATCCTCCGTTCAATGCCGCTGTTAAGGGTTGATTGTTTTCTGTTACGATTATATCAGTCGCTTCAGAATAAAAGTATTGGCAATTTGCTGATAAGTAGAAAGTCGAGAGAGTTAATAGCAGAAGAAAATGCCTCATAATTTGTGGTTTAATAACATAGTAGACGAGAACGCATAAATTGGTTGCTTTGCACTCCTCAAATTTAGTGATATAGATTTTCATTGAAGAGTATTAATTCTTTGAAAGACGTTTTAACTTGAGCTCGATTATTAGTTAGAAATTCAGATTCTCAGAAGTGGAAATATACAAGGCGGATATTTAGAGATATAGCAGGCTATATTCTAAATATTCAATGCAGTAAAATGTTATTTCTGTGAAAGGTTTCATAGTTCCGTAGCTAAAAAACAATCTTTTGATTAAAATTTACTTAGAATAGCTCGCTATTCCTTCATTAATTTTAATCAAACTTCACTATTTATCTTCGTTCTGAATTCTTAAGAAGAACCGAACTCAGGTTTTTAAGTTTCTAAGCAGTGTCCATCTTGTAAATTTTTATTCAACTTAAACCAAAAGTTCGAGATAGCTAATGACTTGAGCTTAAATGCAATTCTTATAATCTGATTCTATCAAGTTAACAAATGACTAATAAGGTAACTTTTTAGAGATGAGTAGCAAATGTCATTATGTTGTAAACTTTATGCGAAGACGTTTGGATAGTTAGTTTGTAAAAGAGGAATGTTGGGGTTTATGAACCATCAAAAGCTCTTGTTTTTAAGGCTGTTATTATATTCTAAGATAAGATTGCTAATTCAACATGGAAATTCTATATTTGCAGGCTTCAAAAAAGACGATAATTTTATTTAAAAAATCATGCAAAATAAGAGTTTAATCTGGTCATTCATCATCTTGCTTTCGTTAGCTTGTTTGTACCAACTTTCTTTCACATGGGTAGCGCAAGGCGTTGAGAATGATGCAAAAGACTATGGGAATGGATCAGCAGAGTTAGAAGAGGAGTATTTAGATTCTATGGCTAGCCAGCCAGTTTATCCGCTCTTCGACTTTACTTACGGTGAAGTAAGAAAGAATGTTTTAA
>JAESST010000469.1 GCA_016763995.1 Flavobacteriales bacterium
AATATCTTTAATTCTTCTATCATCACTCGGGTGAGTACTCATAAATTCAGGCGGTGCTTGTCCACTTTTCCCTGCAGACATTCTTTTCCAGAATTCTGCAGCAGTAGCGGGATTATACCCGGCCATAGTCATGAATACTAATCCCATTTTATCGGCTTCTGTTTCGTTACTTCTTGAGAATTTCAATAATCCTAATTGAGATCCTACTCCAAAAGATTGATTAAAAATTGCTTGTACTGCTGGAGATGATCCACTAGTTCCTATAGCTCCTAATGCCCCAATACCCTGAACTGCCATCTGCTGACTCATTCTTTCGTTTCCATGTCTTGCAATGGCGTGAGCAATTTCATGTCCCATAACTACTGCTATTCCTTCCTCCCCATCACAAATCGGTAGAATTCCAGTGTAGAACATTACTTTCCCTCCTGGCATACACCAGGCATTTACCGTGTTTTCCTCTGTCAAGTTAAATTCCCATTGAAACTCACTTAATCTATCGCTATACCCATTGCTAGTTAAGAATCGATTTACTGCAGCAGAAATTTTAGCTCCTACTTGCTTTACCATTTTTGTTCTTGGATCAGAATCTGGGACTAACTTACTTTTTGCTTTTACCTCAGTATATTGAGAAAAGCTCAACGCTTGCATCTGACTAGACTTAATTAGTTTTAACTGTCTTCTTCCTGTAATAGGCACTTTTGCACACTGGGCAAATAATGCAATAACAACTAATGCTATAATTCCTCTTTTCATATTTATTTTATTTCCACTGTTAAGTTTTGGAGTTTTAGCGACATTAGCATAGGTTCTAATTTTTCCATTTGCCCTTTTTTAACATTACATTTCCCATTGTGATGAACAATATAGGCACATTGTTCAGCTTGTATTTCTGCATGATCACAAATAGAAATCAAGCAATTAATTACATGGTCAAAGGTATTAAAATCGTCATTATGAAGCACCAAAAGACGCTCCTGAACCACCTGTTCTTTCAGCTTTGTTTGCTCTAATTCTTGTGTTGACATTTTATTGTTTTTTAAGTTTTGAAGCTTCTATTAAAGAAACTCTTTTACCATTATAATAGGCTGTTACAAAAGCATCTTTTACCTTAGCTAATATTGTAATTTTTAAATCTGCTGCTGCAATAACGCTTGTAAACATTCCTGCATTATAACGTAACAAACCGTTGGAAAGCTCCACAACATTTAAATTCTCATATTCAAATGTTCCTCCTTTCACAGGAGCAGAAAATACTCCAATCTGAACAGTGTAATATAAACCTTCCACTGTTTTAGCATTCACTACATCTGCCACATTTGGTGCAGAGAAACTAGAAGGCAATGCTTCTTTGCTTCCACCCTCTACTTTGGTCACATTGTTAGTTGGGACTGAGCTACTGCTTGTATTTGTTAGAACGTCGTCCTTAACTATTTCGCCCGTCTGCTGTCTTGCTTTACTAAGTCCAATTCTCTCTCCATTCAAGAAAGCAACAACAAACGCATCTGGATATCCTAAACTTCTTATCCCATTCCTTGCTTGAATTGCACTATTCTCATTCACAAATAAACCTGCAGTATATCTCGTAATTCCGCTAGCTGTTTTTTCTGCCATCAATGGAGCGAAGCCTTTAAAAGTACTTTGAGGAATTGCTCTTCTAAATGCTCCAATCTGTACTTTGTAAACAATCCCTTCGGGCATTATTGTTTTTGTTGGAATAGGTCTCGATTCACTATAAGCAGATTCATCTTTCTTTAAGGTAATAAAAATAGCTTGCTTTACTTGACGCGGAATTACATCAATGTTTTCAATCTCAACTGGAACACTCTTTTCTATAACGGCTTTGGGAGGAGTATTTACTAGTAATTCTTTTGTAACAGTTTTTGGAGGAGTATTTACTTGTAATTCTCTTGTAACTTCTGTTTCTTTAATAGGAAAATCATTTACAAGTCCTTCCGCAATTACTTCAGGAGTGGTGATACGACTTTCTACCTTACTCTCAGAAGTTTCATCCAATATTTCATCTTCAGATTCGTCTATTACAACTCCTTCTGGTAAATCTAATGTTGAGTTATCTGTTGCTAATTCTTCCAAAACTGCTGGCGTCTCATTTTCTGCTAAAATCCCGTCTTCCACTATATCTGCTGTCGAATTATCTTTCGCCAACTCCGTATTGTCGGCAGTTAATTTTTCTAATCCTGAAGGAGTTTCACTCGTTTCTTCAGCTGTTAGCTCTTCTGAAAAAGTTTTTTCCGTTTGAACTACCGGTTCTTGAATAATTCGTTCTTCTGTAAAGGCTTTCGGAACATACTCTTTACTTAAAAAAGCATATTCTTCTTTTTCTGCGTCAGTTAATTTAGACATAAAGGCATTATCCTTTTTCTCTAAAGTAATCACCAAGAAGTTTTTCACTTTAATAGATTTATTAAGAGACTCTATTAGCTTCTCGTTACTTGCCATTTTGCTTTCAATAACCCGTGCCGACTTAATCAAACGTTGCTTTTCTTCTTCTTCTTTTACAGCCTTTACTTTGTTCGTTTCAATTATAGCTTCCTTTCTCAAGCGATCATTTTCGCTAACTAATTCTAAAGCTTGATTATATGCTAGATCAGCAGCTTTTAACTGATTTCCTAGACTTTGTCTATTGTTTGCAAAATCGATAAAATCTTGAGATGCTAATAGTAAATTCTTTCTTTCTTCAGTTACCACTACGGTATCAATAGCAACTTGTGTATAAATTGAAGTTTTTTCAACAGCTAGAACCCTAGACTCAGGCTTTACTGAAGCATCTCTAATTCCGACAAGTCCTGCTTTTATTTGTCGTTCTCTTTCATACATGATTGCAGCTTCAGTCAGCTTCTGATTTGCTTGACCTCTTAGACTTCCTGCAAGTGTAAGTACACTGTCTCTTTCTTCTCCCGCATCCATTAAACTAGCCTGATTCTCTTGTTGTTCAGCATCGCTATTTAATGTAATTACCTCAGCACTTAATGTTTCGGCTCTTTGTTTAGCTTCAGGAGCTTCAACTACTGCTAATACTTGTTCATCCGTAATAATTTGAACAAATGCTTGACTTTTCTTTTGAGTTGAAGAAGATTTACCTAAACGATTACTAACTACTTCGCTCACCACCATGCCGAGTTTTTTTAGGGCTTCTTTTTGCTTCTTTAGCGCCAATATTTCATAATCATAAGCTTTCTGCAGTTTCACCTCTTTCTGTGACAATCGATCCTCCTCATTAATTTCTGAACGAATAATTGCAGCATCTGTAAAAAATACTTGTGCTTCTTCAGAAAGTAATTCAGCTAACTGCAGTGAATTAGTATTGTACTTTCCATTGAAACTGTTCGCCTCATCAATTTTCGTTCGGTTTTGTCTAAATTCTTCCAAATTAAATTTAGCAAATAATTCAGCTGCTTCTAACTGAGTTTTTTCCGATTGCTTTTTAAAGTCATTAGCTTTAGCAAATGCTTGAGTCCTTTCCTCAGCTGTAGGCAATGTATAAGCAGATTCTTGTGCTAATTTCTCTTTCTTAGAAATTTCCCCTGCTTGATAAAGTTTCTTTTTAGCTTCAATTAAACTGAATACAGAGTTTGTGTTATTGGCTTGATAGGTCTGATCAAAATCAAGATTTGTAAAATCATCATTTACAACACTGTTTTCATTTACTTCATTTACATTATTTATAGGAGCAGCTGTAGCTACAAATTCTCCTGCTTCTCTTTTTGCAAGTTCTTTCTCCAAATCTTCTTTTAAACCTGTCTTGTCTCTAAGGTCAGAAGAAAGCCCATCTATCTCTTTCTTTAAATAGCCTCTTTCAGTCTCATCAATTTCAGCATCATGCTCAGATTGAGTTTCTGCCTTTTTACCATTTAAATCAATAATCCAATCATCGTATAGTTTAATCTGGCTTGCCAATCGTAATTCTGCGTTTTCTATCGTATTAGAATTCTCTATTTGAGTAGAATAATCAGAATTAATTGTTGTTACTGCTAGGTTTGCATACTCTTTTGTTTCTTCAACTTCATTGCTTTCTAAAGGAGTTGTATTTAGAGAATTTGATTCATTCTTGCTTTCCGTTCCTTGATCAGCAAGCAGTGCCGTTGTAGGAACATCTATATCTTTAGTGTACAATTCATTCGTAGTAGAATAAGCCAATAAGTCTTCATCTCTATACGTTTTTAACTTTGTGACCAATTGATTCTTCTCTTCTTCCGAAATGGTCAAGCTAGCTTCTCCAGCATTTAATCTATTAGAAGCAGCAAGAAGCTCTCCCTTTTCTGCTCTTAATGATTTTTTAGCCAATTGAGCTTCTGTGAGGCTACTAGTTAGAATATTCGACTGGTAATTCAAATCTTTTAGATCTAGATTTGTTGCATCTATGCTTTTCTGAATTTCTTCCTTCTTACCCTTAGATGCTTTTTCCAAATCTTTGGTTAGACCATCTATTTGCTGTTCTAAGTCAACTCTTTCTTCTTTAAAAGATTGACTTTTAGCAGCGAAATCATTTACCTTTTTATCAGCGATACGGTCGTTCTCCACAACATTATTTAATTCCTCTTGAATGATTTTTTCTGCAGAGATCGGTTCTTTCTGTTCTTGTTGAAGATTATTCAGCATCAACTCTGCTTCAGCAAGATTGTCTGTCACAATCATCTCACCAATCTTCCTTTCTGCGCTTTCTATTACATCCAAATTGCTTAAATCATCATTAATAGATTCCTCTAATTTTTGTGCTATTTGGGTCGCAAAAGAAGCCTTCAATGCTTTGATTCCCGCTTCTTTTTGTTTGATTTCAATATCAACAGAGCTTGCATTATTTGCTTTCAACTCTTCCGCTTCCGAAAAGTATTGGTCTGCCTCTTTTTGAAGCTCTAAAGCTGCTACATATTGTGCTGAAACTGCTTGTTGCTTTTGCTCGAAATTTTCATTTGATAATCTTTTAATTTGATCTAACTTGCTATTAATCACCTCTTCTGTAATAGAAGTGTTCGTCGATTTTACTTTTTTATCAATGCTTGTTTCATCGATAACATTTTCTGTTATCATAGGAACTTCAACAGTTTCATTTCCTTGATTTTCTTCAGAAAGCTCCGATTTTTTATAAGCTGCAAGATTACTACTACTATAATTCACCTCTAAACTAGCTTTCATCTTGATTAGCTCAGATGAAATTCGCGGTCCTGAAGTTGCGGCTAAATTATCAGCCGTAGTTCCGTCAAAAATGTTCTTAATCACCAATTGTTGATCATCTCCTACTCCAACTAGTCGAAGTTCCTGCCCCAACACTTCAAATTCATCTTGTTTTGGTATTGTTACTAAGCCAGTATGAATAGGTGCCTCAGCAGTCGTTTCAATATTAAATTGATAATCGCCTCCATTCTTTGCAATTTCAATGGAATAATTTCCTTTTTCATCTGTTTTGTAAACTCCAATTGTTTCCTGGGTTGTTTTATCAATTACAGTAATCTTTGCTTGTTTTGCACTAGCACTACTTTCTGAAATAAAAACCCCATTAATCACTGATAGCTCTGCAGGCGCTCTATCCAAGAGCACTTTATAAACAGTCATTTCTCCAAACTCATTCGCTCTATTAGAAGCAAAATAGGCAGTAATTTCAGCTTTATCTGTCACAAATAAGATATCATCACCTGCCGAACTAAAGGCAAAGTCTAAATTTTCAGGTTCTGTCCACTGACCAGTTGCATCATCTAAGATACTTCTAAAAACATCGTAACCTCCCATACTTGTATGGCCTTTTGACGCAAAATATAATGTCCTTCCGTCAGGCTTTATAAATGCATAATCTTCGTCGTATTTTGTGTTAATCGAATTACCAAGATTTACTCCTTCGCTCCACTCTCCGTTTCCTAATTTTATTGCTTTGAAAATATCTTTCCCATTTTCCCCCTTCTTCCCAAAAGAAGAGTAATACACTTCCTTTGCATCATCAGATAAATAGATAATAGACTTCTCTCCTACTTTCAGGTCATATTTACTTTTGAATTCTTCTGGCTTTACGATTAGTTTTCCACCCATCGCATTTTCATCGTAGATTCTATAAAAATCTTTCTCCGCTATTATTTGTCTTTCAAGAACCTGAACTTCATTTAGTTTGGATAATAGGCTATTCCCATTTTTACACATCTCAATCTGACGTTCAACATCATACTTCTCCTTTACATCAGATTTTGCCTTATTCTTAAATCGACTATATAATTTCACTGCTTTTGCAAAATCATAGTTTAAATGATACGCTCTACCTAAATAATAATAGACAAGTGGATCTACAGAAGGTTTTGACGCTGCAAAATTTAGATATTTTAAGGGCTTAGATTTGTCAGCTTCTGTCTGTAAAACACAGGCTCCATATCGGTAATTATAGGTAGGATCTTTGGGGTATAAACTTAAAAGCTGAGCATAAAGTAATTTAGCTTCTTTAAAGTCATCGGACATAAACAACTCATTAGCTTTTACTTTCAATTCGTCTTCAGAGTTCACGCTACTCTGCGCCCCAATACTAACGGCCAATACCAATAAGACAGATAGACTAAAGAATAAATTTCTCTTCATCAATATTTTTTTTCAAAGTTCGTCAATCTACAAAGATTATAACTTACATGGATATTAATAACTATTGTTTCCAAAAGCATTAACACGTATTTGTGAACAATAGTGAACAAAGAATTAAAGATCGCTTTCAAAATCTCTTTTAAAATCACGGACTTCTTTTTCTACACCATACATAAAGGTAAACGGTTTTTCTCCTTTCGCATTCGAATACCTTCTTTTGTCTTTCTTCATCTCTCGAATATGAGTGTTAAAGGCAGCATTACTAGAAATAACCTTCATCAATCCTCTTCTGTAAGAGAAATAATACCAATTCTTAGCATCTATCTCTAAATAAATATTAATGATATCTCCGCTTCTTTTCTTAGTAATCATAATACCACCACCTACATATTTGTTTATAACATGCTTATTAGCATTGGTTATTCCAAGAGGCCCAAAAGATTTAAATGCATTTAAATCCTCATTCCATTTAAACTTGACATCACTAAAAACAAGCCTTTTATTCAATTCGTCCGGTAATTTTTTAATTTTACCATTCAAACTAAGTTGAGAAACAATTTTATCAGCTCTTTCTGTTCCAAGAATCTCCTTCAACCCTTTGGTATAAGTTGTTCTACTTAAATCTACAGGATTTAAGTTGATGTTCTCATTAATGTCGTCTGCCATTTTTTTGATTAAGTTGTCATCAAAAAAGAAATCTACAATCGTCATTAAGTCTAATACTGAGCCATCGTCTTCTAAGGTGTAAACTACATTTCCCGCGGAATTAAACGTCAGATTCCCTGCCCTTACCCCGATATCTATTTTACCTTCTCCATACACCTTACACACCTCAGTACTTAAACTCAGATAATTTCCTGCCAAAGATTGTTCCGCAATCTTTTCTTTCTCCCCAAGTCTATATTCTTTAGAAGCTTTATCATAATGCAAGAAACCAAGCACCTCAATAATTGGAATATCACTATAATTCACCCTTTTGGTTAAAAAACCTGGATACATGAAGATTGAGTCTATGTTTAAGTTAATACCTGTTGCAATAAAGGCGCCACTCAAATCTCTAAGATTTGTATCAATTGGAATAAATACATTATTCGGATCTATTTCCGCCTCAAAATCTATCCACCTTTTCTCTAGTTTAGTACATTCATGGTTAATCTTAGTTACACCATCAAACACTAAAAATTGTTTACTCCCAAATAATTTCACTTTACCATCGAAAACAAAGTATGGACTCAGTGTAAATGTTGTTGTATCGGAAATATTTCCTTTCCCAACAGACTGTCCTCCTTCATCTACCGTGATATTGTATAGATAGATCGTTTGAACAAATCCTGTTTCATCGACATAATCTATGTTACCACTCGATATATAGTCCTTTCTTCCTTTAATAATAGTATTTGCTCCATATACTTCGTGAAATTCAGTGATACTGTTCGTTACAATTCTAGAATCTTTAAGTGGATCCATTACAGCGGCTCGCTTGACTACTACTTTCCCGCTATCCGGATAGATTCTTGCATCTGCAGAGTTAATGTAAAGAACATCTTCTGCAGAAATTTTATGCCTTCTTGAGTCGTATGTAGCAATAGGAGAATAAAAGTATAAACTATCCTGATCAGGATGAGTAGAAACAAATCTAGAGCCTTCTAATTCAACATCTGCTGCATCTTCATTCGATCTAGTACTTGTTAATTCGATAACTCCATTATCCATGTACCACTTAAATTCTTCCATGTAACATAGATAATTGTTCACTGGAAAAAAGATTGGCTCTGATATTCCATTTGCCTTAAAACTTGCGAAACGATCAACATAATCTACATGAGCTTTTACATCTTTGGTTTGCAACGCCAATTCATTTACCTCCTCACTTTTCAACTGAAAGTCTGAAGTATCAGCATCAAAAGTATTGTACTTAAATATCATTTTATTAGACTCCAAATTAGCCCTCTCAAAATGATATGTCCCACCTGCGGTCATTTCTTTCGGACCATAAGCAGTTGTTCCATCAAAACTATCTTTAGGATCATAGAGAATCATTTCACTTTCTGTAGTTGTAGCAAACATTACATCTTGCTTTGGCAACCATCGCATATCGGTCTTCTCTGCTTTCGCAGGAGGATATTGTACGCTTCCTTTTTGCTTGTCTACAAAATACTCTGAAGCGTTTGTTATCATTGAGTCAGGGTAAAAGATAAAATCATTCGAATATGTCGTTGACGTGATGTATTCTAGTTTACCATCTCCTCTCAAACCTTTATGACTTAATTTAATGTCATCATAGAATGTCCCCTTTCCTCTATACATAGGCATTCCAGCCGTAGGTGTTGGACGAATAAATCCTAGTGAAAAATCTTCCTGCAATGTCAATTTTTCTTCAAACTCAGGAAAAATATTAGCTGACGCAAAAGTTCCATCAAAAGTCAACTGATCATTACCAAAACTATTCAGACTATCAACTGTAAATGGTTTTAACTCAAAATAGAAGTCACTTTTATGATAAACTCCATCTAACACTTCTTTTTTATTGTAGTAGACATAAGACTTCTCCCTACTATTAAAAATAGGGTAACCTGGAAAGTCTTTTAATCCGGACTTGTTTCCAAAATTGTCAATTAATAAATCACCATTAATTCCCTCGATTACTGTTTTTACCGGCTTTATGATCAGTTTCCCTTGCCTATCTAACTCGGTACTTTCTGCCTTTAACTTCAATGAATCTACATTAATTAGGTCAATTTTAAAATTCTCATAATCAAATGCAAATTCTTTCCCATAAAAATCAAATCGACCTGCCTTTACTAAACCACCAAATTCAAAGTATCGATTTCGTTTCATTTTTATCAACCCGCCTGCAGGTAGAATAACCACTTTCTGAGAATCACTTAAAACAATTCCTCGAACTCCATAAATAGAAAGGTCATAATTCAACAAATTCAATTTCGCATTTCTCGACCCTTCAATGCCTGAGTTAATGTTAATTACATCGTAATCTATCTTCCTAGAATACGCTTGCACATATTCAAATAATTTATCCTTTACAAAAACCTTATCGTTCTTAAAATCAAAATCAACCAATCCAAAATTACTATATTGAATAATCATATTTTGAACATCTCTTGGGTCCATGTTTAAACTTTGACACAATTCCATAAACGAAATTTCTTCTGAATTATACTGCCTCGCTAGACCATTAATTATGGTCAACGGATTATTATTAGCTCCCCCTCCTAGCTTTTCAAAAAGTTCTTTCTTAAAGTAATTTGCAGACGTAAAACGGGCATCTGTTTTTGTACTTCCAATTAATTTGGTAAATTCCAATATAGGCTCGTTTGTTTTCCAGTTGAGCACCTCGAAGTCCATATCGATGTTATGGAAAGTATTGTAATAAGGTGTTTTTGAAATTCCTTTTCCATCTTTGTAAAGAGTTACTAATTTTTCTTCAAATAAATATTTAAAATCCAAACCAGGATGACTAATTGAATCTTGTCCTAAGTAAATATTTATACTTGCTTTATTTGAAATAATTCTATCTTTTCTAATAGAGAAGTTCTCTGAATAAGACCTTAAGAAGACAGTATCATTTCGAACAAACTCCACAACTGCGTCTTGCTCCTCATCACCCTTCCCTATTAACTTTGATCCCGCCATAGAAAATCCGCCATCAAAATTTACTCCTGGCGAAATGTTTTCGATAATAATTCTTTTATCGTAAGAATCAAACTTTGGATAGGTAGCTCTCTCTTCTGTTACATTCGCTAACAGTTTGTCTGTTAATTTACCTACTAATGGAGCATCAAAATAAAATTTATTGTGAAAAATAACAGAGTCAGCTTCGTAAGTTGAAACCTTTGCATCAATTTTGTAATTTGAGATTTCCGCGTATACATCTTTCTCCGCGAATCCTGCTCGTGTCCAATAAACCTTACCACCATGACCAACCCATGTTTTGGTCGTTGGATAATAGGCTCCTTTGGTATCATAAACAATCATAGAGTCACGTTTCGCAAAACAAATAAGGTCTAATGATTCGAAAGTAATTTTAGGAAGGCTATCGTATGCGAACAAATAGTTACTGTTACTTGCTGACCAGATAGTACTTGCAGAGTAATACATCGCGTTTTCACGAAACAATTCATTACAAAAGTCGAGAAAATCGGTAAAATTTCGTTTCCGCTTTAATTTCAAAAGTTCAAAAATAATTCCCTGCCAAGCCTCAAAACTTTCTTCCGTTTGATTGGTATCCACCACAAAACTTCCAACCGTAAAAAGATAGTTCCTAAAATCGGGAAATGCTCTTAGTTTCTTCTTAAGCATGGTGTTAGTAACCGAATAAACCCCTTGTCGTTGTTTTTCTGAAAAATAACCACCATACCACACTTCCTGAAATTGTTTCATAAAGCCCTTTCCCTCTTTACGAGCATTGGATAAATAAGCATCCATCTCTTCAAAAAAAGCAGTAGAATCTCTCGAAAACCTATCAGGAGTTTGAGCTTGTACAGTTGATAAACAACAGACAAAAACAAGCGGAATAATAAGCCTAAAAAGCGATAAAGATTTGATTTTCATACCAAGGGTTTGTCCTGTAAAATAAGCACTTTTCATGAGTTTATCAAAACTCGTTCCGTTAGATATTTTGAAGACTCTAAAACAACTTTATCGGCTTTGGCAAAATGAACAAGAATAATGCTAATCTACAAATAGGGTTTTGTAAAGCTTAGCAGCTAATAAGATAGCAACAAAAATAAGCGCCAGCCATTTTTTCCATGTCATTTCTTTCAGATCACCTATAAACAAATGGAACCGCGATTTAAATCCATCTTGTTTCATATCCTATTTCTATGCTTTATTCAATTTCAAAGCACACCAATCATCCTTTATTCTTTCATCTTCTTTCGAAAACTCTTTCAGATCGTCTGCATCTAACAAATCTACTGCATCTGTTTTATAGAAACCGCTTAGCAATAATTTACCTCCTAATTTTAAATGAGCAGCATAAGTTTGAATCTGATTTAAGAGAATATTTTTATTGATGTTCGCAATAATTACATCATATTGCTCATTGATTTGAGAGATTACTTCCACGCCTCCCAAATACGAAGACACCTTAACTTCATTCCGACCGAAATTTTCCTTCATATTTTCAAAAGCCCAGTCTTCTATATCAATAGCATCTGTATTTCCTGCTTCCATCTTTCTCGCAAGAATGGCTAGAATTCCAGTTCCACTTCCCATATCCAATACCTTTTTTCCTTTAAAATCGATATCCTCCATCAACTCAATCATCATTTGAGTTGTTTGATGATGGCCTGTGCCAAAAGACATTTTAGGTTCTATGATTATTTCATGTTTAAAATCCGGCTTTGCTTCATGGAAAGGTGCTCTCACATAACAGAAAGTTCCCACTTCAACTGAATCAAAATTTTCTTCCCATTTTTTATTCCAATTAACTCGTTCAATTTTAGTTGCTGTTATCTCATACTCCAGTGCTTCTTTAAAAACAACACAGCAATCCTCTACAGTTTTGATATCAAAATGTTCTTCTAAAATATAAGCTTTGATCAATGAATTTTTCTCTTCCTCTACAAAGCTTTCGTATTCATACTCTCCTAATTGAGCGACCAAAATCTCATTAAAAGGACGGAATGGTTTAATATGAATTGAAACTTCTATATAATCCATTAATTTAGTGCTTTTACGATAGCTAAAAAATCATCAGCATTAAGAGCTGCGCCACCAATCAAACCTCCGTCTACATCATCTTTCCCAAACAGTTCATTTGCATTTGAGGGTTTACAACTCCCACCATAAAGAATAGAGGTATTCTCTGCTAAAGCAGCTCCCATTTTTTCTCGAATCAACGTTCGAATGAAAGCATGAATTTCTTGCGCTTGTTCCGCTGTAGCCGTCTCTCCAGTCCCTATAGCCCAAACTGGTTCGTAAGCTATCACCATTTGGCTAAATTCCGTTTCAGAAAAAGCCCAAAGTAACTCCAACTGTTGTTCAATTACCTCTAAATAACTTCCTTCCTTTCGATCTTCCAAAGATTCACCACAGCAAAAAATAGGCTGAATACTTGAGTTTAGTAATTGTTTAAGCTTTTGAGTTAACTCATGATCATCTTCGAAAAAATAGGCTCGTCTTTCAGAATGACCTACTAAACAATATTGCATTCCAATGGACTGTAGCATTCCAGCAGAAATCTCTCCTGTATAAGCTCCTTTTAACTCTGTATGGCAATTTTGAGCTCCTATTGTAACCTTCGAACCTTTCAACTCTTCTACAACTGCAGAAAGGTGAAGATAAGGAGGAAAAACCACTACTTCCTGACCATCTTTCGTATCTGTGTATTTATCGGCTACACTTTTAGCTAATTCTATCCCTTCTTGAAAATTGGTGTTCATTTTCCAATTTCCTGCTACTATTTTCTTTCTCATACTTAAATTCTTACTCGTGGGTCTAACACTCCATAAAGGATATCGACTACAATATTGACAGCGACAAAAATAACCGCAATTATTAGAACTGCTCCCATTACGATAGGAAGGTCATATTTTTCGAGAGCATTTACTATCTCCCAACCAATTCCTTTCCATGAAAATATAATTTCTACAAATACTGCTCCTGCCATTAAACTAGCAAACATGCCCGACACAACTGTTAATACAGGATTCATTGCATTTTTAAGTGCATGCTTCATTAAGGTTGTTCGAATGCTCAAGCCCTTTGCTCTCGCTGTTCTCACATAATCCATAGACAGCACATCTAACATTGAATTTCGACTTAATTGTAGCACCACTGATAATGGACGAATTCCTAAGGTTAATGCCGGCAAAATTAAGTTTGTCCAATTAATATACTCTCCTCTTCCTAAGTCATCCACCTCATATAAACTACCTGTCATATTTAAGCCAGTAAAATCCGCCCAAACATAGCCAAACAACCAAGCGAAAATAATTCCAATAAAAAAGGAAGGCAGAGCCATGCCAAATGTTGCAACCAATAAGAGTGCCTTATCTACCCAACTATCTTGCATTAAAGCTGAGATAACTCCTAAGAAAATCCCCAACAAAGTAGCTAACAAAATAGAAGTCAAGGCCAAAACTGCTGTTTCAGGAAGGCTTTCTGATAAGATTGTTGATACTTCTTTCTTAGATTGATATGACTTTCTGAGGTAAGGAGCTTTGAGCGCCCATTTAAAAGTTTTCGTCTCTAAAAAAACTGTCCCACCATACTTAGAAGCTTTATAATAGGTCGCAGATTCTTCATTGTTGTGATGGTAAGAAATAGGAGAAAGATCGTTCAGATACAATGCATATTGATACAAAAGACTCTTATCTAATCCTAGCTCTCTGTTTATTTCATCAATAGCTTCCTGATCGGCTCTTTGTCCTAACATCATACGTGCTGGATCTCCAGGTAAAATATTAAAGATAAAGAAGACCAAAGTAAGTACTCCAAAAAGCACTAGAAGCCCATACAATAAACGTCGAATAATAAAAGCTAACACTTAGTTGTTTCTCAATTCGTTTAGGCTAGAAATATCATTCTCATGAGATTTTCCTTTAACCGTTCCATGCTCTAAATACATGATTCCTGGATTAGAACGTACCATCGTTTTTAAGACAATTCCGTCTGTTACTAAGAAGTCAAAATCTAAGTTATTATCTTGAATGAATTTATCTTTTTGTGCTGTTCCTGCAGATGACAAACCATATACTTTAACTCCTTCTGCTTTTGCCTCTTTTACCAATTGATTCAATTGATTCATGTGTTCCGTACTTGCAAGTGCTAAATCGTAACAAACGATCCATAAGACTTTATCTTCTGATAGTACCAAATCCGTAATATCCTCATCTTGGTGTGTTAATATTGACAAGTCAGTAATCTTCGCCTCATCTCCGGCTTCGATCAACTCACTATCTGTGCTTAGCCATTCCCAGCTTTTATCTTCCCAAATTTTAGAGGCAGTATATTCTGCTGTCGTGAATTCCTTTACCTCTCCCGAAACTGTATTTTTATAAGCCAAGATATTTTCATAAACTGGAGACTTTGCTCCTTCTGGCAATGTCATTTGCTCTGGTAAGTTCTTGCCAATAGCGTATGGTCTAAAATCTCTAAAAGGTAAATGCTCAACTGCATAATAAGAGAACCAAATGCTTACCAGCAAGCTCGCTATTACTGCAAGTCCTGCGGCTTTTTTTGTTTTAATGAAATAAACCAATAAAGCAATTGCAAGAATCGCTACTGTGAAAATCAAAGGTGCATTCCACTCCAATTGAATAGAGAGAGGAATCATGATGATTGATGAAATCACAAAATAACTAATGACTTCTTTTTTATCCTCTGCAGGTTTTATCATGTTTTTCTTTAAGAAAATAATCAAGATAAAAACAATAAGTATTAAGTCTTTGTAAAACGATTCCCAAGGTGTCAGCGGAATAGCATCGCCAAAACAACCACAAGAACGAACAATTTCAAATATGGCAGAAGCTCCTGTTAGAATAGTAAAAAAGATAATCATGAGCAGCAATGACCAAGAAACTTCTTTCATTCTCCACCCAACTAAAACGGCAACACCTACCACAATTTCTACAATACATAATGCTGCAGCCATTGGCACTAAAATTTGGTGCAGCCAGTCCCAATTCATTCCAAACGCTACAAAATAATCCTCTAGTTTATAGGAAAAGCCTAATGAATCATTGGCTTTTACTAAGCCACTAAAAATAAAAAGGTTTCCTACTATAATTCTTGAAAGGTGTACTAAATACTTCATATCTCTTATTTCGTCTATAACTATTTTGACAAGTATCTTTTTCTATGCTTCACTTATAAATCAAATCATGTTGATCTCTGCATGAACTCAGTTGTCAAAATGCAAATCAAATTTAATGATCTCACTAGAAAATTTCTATCAATTAACAGGCGTTAACCTTTTTGCTCAGCTTCTTCCATTTTTATAAGCGCAAACACGGCATAATTAATCATATCCAAATAGTTTGCGTTTATTCCTTCAGAAATCAGCGTTTTTCCTTTATTATCTTCTATTTGCTTAATTCTTAACAACTTTTGCAAGATCAAATCTGTTAAGGAAGAGATTCTCATTTCTCTCCATGCTTCATCGTAATCATGGTTTTTATTTTCCATCAAACTTTTTGCAGTTGAAATATATCGATGATAAAATGCCATTGCTTTTTCAGCTTCTAGGTTTGTATCTTCACTATATCCCATTTCTAATTGAACAAGGGCCATCACAGAGTAATTTACAATTCCAATATACTCAGGTAAAATCCCTTCATCTACTCTACTGCTCCCTTTTTCTTCAATACTTCTGATTCTCTTAGCTTTTATATAAAGTTGATCCGTCAAAGAGCTTGTTCGCAATACCCTCCAGGCACTGCCATAGTCTTTCATTTTTTTCTCAAAAATATCTTGACAACTTTTTACTGCCCTGTCGTATTGTTCTGAAGTATTCGCCATGCTTTTCTCTTAATTTTGATTCATGCAACAATCGAACGAATTTAGTCCTTTTCAGCACAACTACTCCATCAATATCAAGGGAGTTTTAATGGATTTTTCCACACCCAAAATCATGGGGATTATCAATCTAACTCCCGACTCTTTTTTTGTAGAGAGCCGCTTTCAAACGAAAGCGGGCATTTTAAAACAGGTTGAACAAATGCTAAACGAAGGTGCTGATATGATTGATTTTGGGTCATTTTCTTCACGACCTAATACCAATTTAATTTCACAAGAGGAGGAGGAAAGTCGATTATTTGCTCCATTGAAAGCCATCGTTCAGGAATTTCCAAATGCAATTATTTCTATCGATACATACCGTTCCCAAATTGCAAAACAAGCTATTCAAGAAGGTGCCCATTTAATAAATGACATTTCAGGAGGAAATTTTGATCCAAACATGTTCGAAACCATTCAACAATTAAACGTGCCTTACATTCTAATGCATATGAAAGGAGAACCGAAAACGATGCAACAAAATCCGGCTTATAAAGATGTATTTCAAGAAATTTATTATTCATTCTCAGAACGTTTAGCAAAATTAACTCAATTAGGTGTGAAAGATGTGATTTTAGATGTTGGTTTTGGATTCGGAAAAACGCTAGAGCATAATTTTACTTTATTAAAAAAATTGAACTATTTTCATTCCTTAGAACGTCCTATTTTAGCAGGCTTGAGTCGAAAAGGAATGATTCAGAAAGTAATTCAAGAACCAGCAGACAAAGCCTTAAATGGCACTACTGCTGCTCATGTATTAGCTCTTCTAAATGGAGCTAATATTTTAAGAGTACACGATGTAAAAGCAGCAAAAGAAGCTTGCCATATTGTAAACTTTTACCAAAAGCAGTAATATTGCGTTTCAATGGGATTCCTAAACATAAGTTCTAGTCTTCTTTTTATAAGTGTTCGTTGGTTCGACTTTCTAGATATTATTCTGGTGGCACTTCTATTATTTCAATTGTACAAACTGGTAAAAGGAACAGTAGCCATCCGAATTTTCTTGGGCATTTTAGCAATCTATCTACTTTGGAAGTTGGTATCTGCCATGCAAATGGAAATGCTTTCTGAAATTCTAGGTCAATTCATTGGAGTTGGTGTGCTAGCTCTGATTATTGTCTTTCAACAAGAAATTAGAAGATTTCTACTGATGGTAGGTTCTCAAAGCAATTTTGCAAGGAAAGGCATTATTAGTAAAATATTGATTTGGACCAAGCAAGAAGAACAAAAAGTAGAGTTAAATATCAATGCAATTGTAAAAGCTTGTTTTAACATGAGTAAAACTAAGACAGGAGCTCTTATCATTATTGCAACTGACTCAGAGCTAAGATATCACACTTCTACTGGAGTAGAAATTGACGCTAAGCTTTCTTCTGTATTTCTAGAATCAATCTTCTTCAAAAATAGCCCCCTGCATGATGGAGGTGTTATTATTCATGACAACAGAATAAAGGCAGCACGTTGTATCTTACCAGTATCTGATAATCCGGATATTCCTTCAAACCTAGGATTACGTCATCGAGCTGCGATTGGACTAACTGAGAATTCGCCTGCCATCGCTATAATTGTATCAGAAGAAACAGGAGGCATCTCATTCTGTAAAAATAGCACTATCATAAGTGATTTAAGTATGGAAGAGTTAAGGGAGACAATTGGGAAGACCTTAACTTAAGAACCTGAGTTCGGTTCTTCTTAAGAATTCAGGCTTACAGAACTATTCAAGGATCTTGAACTAGAATTTAGGAATTAGAAAATTTCTGAACAAAGAAGTTGTTTCTTTTGCTCCAGTACCAAGTGAAAGATCTAAACAAAGAAGAAAGAGCCGCTATTCTTAAACTGCTCCGTTTGCTTTTGCAATGCTATCTCTAACTTCGAACTCTCTAATGATTTGCTCAGGAGTTTTTCCCAAGTTTGCAATAGAAGCTAGAGCGTCATCCGCCATTTCGTGTGCAGGAAATTCAGATAAAAACAATTCGTAAGTTTTCTTCGCTTCGTCCAAGTTTTGTGCTTGATTTTCCAATACAAAAGCTTTTAGAAACAAACCATATGCACGCTTTTCAAAGTGAGGATGATCATTGTATAATTTGTCTAAATAACGAATTGATTCTACAGGAAGCTCTGCTCCCATCGCAATTTCGCCAGCTTTGAACAAATACTCTGCAGCATGCTCTCTATTGCTGAAACGCTCTGCAAAAGCCGCATAAGCTTTCATTAATAAAATTCCATTTCTATGATTAACCGTTTTTTCCCCTTTAAAGGCCTTCTCTCTCTTTTCAATTTCCGCCAATAAGTTATTCATATTTAACTTATTTACATCTACTTCTGAACTTGAAGTTTCTGTCGTTTCATTATTATTCTTTGATTGACCATCGCCACAAGCAATGAACGTTGAAATAGAAATGATGAGGCTTAAAAATATTAACTTTTTCATGGTTTATTTTTTTGGAAATTTCATTCGATAAGGCACCTTAACGTTGCCTTTACTAATATTATTGAGTTTAGTTGCTAATAATCTTTTTCTTAGTGGTTTTATCTTATCTGTAAATAAAATTCCCTCAACGTGATCGTATTCGTGTTGAATCACTCTCGCTGCCATTCCTTCGTAGATTTCCTCTTTCAACTCCCAATTCTCATCGTAATATTCGATCGTTATTTTAGGTTTTCTGTTTACGTCTTCACGAATAGCTGGAATACTTAAACAACCTTCATTAAAGCTCCATTCCTTCCCCTCTTCTTCTAAAATAATAGGATTAATAAACACTTTCTTGAAGTCTTTCAATTCAGGATCCTCCTCTTCAAAAGGTGAAGCATCTACCATGAATAAACGAATAGATTTACCAACTTGAGGTGCTGCTAAACCAACTCCTTCTGCTTTATACATTGTTTCCCACATGTTTTCGATCAACTCTCCAAGGAAAGGGTAATCTTTGTCAATCTCTTCCCCCTCTCGTTTTAAGACAGGATCTCCATACGCAACTATTGGTAAAATCATGAGTGCAAATGTAAACAAGCAATTTGAAATTTCTTAGTCTAATTTTGACTTCAAACAACAGATTCTAGACTCAAAAACGAACGCTAAAATTGCTTAATTTCGTGAACCGAACGAAAAGCACAATTAGATATGGAAGAGGCAGCAATAGCAAAGGAAAGTGATAAAAGTATTTTATCGAAAGATGCGTTCAAACAAAGTATATTAGATGATTACAGACTAGCCAATATTAGCAGAGAAACTTCACTATTAGGTAGAAAAGAAGTGTTAACTGGGAAGGCAAAATTTGGAATTTTTGGTGACGGAAAAGAGGTTCCGCAATTGGCGATGGCTCGTCTTTTCCAAAATGGTGATTTTCGTTCAGGATACTATAGAGATCAAACTTTTATGATGGCAATTGGCCAATTAACGGTAGAGCAATTCTTTGCCCAGCTGTATGCCAATCCAGATACAAATGAAGAGCCTGCTTCTGGCGGAAGGTCTATGAATGGGCATTATGCTACAAGAAGTTTGGATGATGCAGGAAACTGGAAGGCTTTAAAGGACATGAAGAATTCTTCAGCCGACATCTCTCCTACTGCAGGGCAAATGCCTCGTTTATTGGGATTGGCTCAAGCATCAAAAGTGTATCGAAACAACAAACTATTATCCAAAGAGAATTTATTTAGCCGAGGCGGAAATGAAGTAGCTTTTGGAACTATTGGTGACTCTAGCACTTCCGAAGGTCTTTTCTGGGAAACCATTAATGCTGCAGGTGTTTTACAAGTTCCTATGGTAATGTCTGTTTGGGATGATGGACACGGTATTTCCGTTCCTAAAAAATACCAAACAACCAAAGAATCTATCTCTGAGGTACTAAAAGGCTTTCAAAGAGAAAATGGATCTAACGGTTTTGAAATTTTTAAAGTGAAGGCATGGAATTATACAGCTTTGATGGAAACCTATGAAAAAGCAGTTAAAATTGCAAGAGAGCAACATGTCCCAGTTTTAATACATGTTGAAGAAGTAACTCAACCTCAAGGTCACTCAACTTCAGGGTCGCATGAGCGTTATAAGTCTCCAGAACGTTTACAATGGGAGATCGATTTTGACTGTATAACCAAGTTAGGCGAATGGATACTTGAAAAGAAGCTGGCAACTCAGGAAGAATTAACTGCCATTCAGAACGAAGCAAAGAAACTAGTTCGTGAAGCAAAGAAAGCGGCTTGGGAAAGCTTTTTAGGATCGATAAAAACAGAAAGAGATGCTGCAGTTGAAAAACTTGAAGCATTGGTAGTTGAATCTGAAAATGGAACAGTCTTAACTCCAAGCGTAGAACAATTAAAGAAAAACACTGAACCTGGACGTAAAGAAATTTTGAGCACAGTACGAAAGGCTATTCGTATGTGCAGAAATGAAAACGTCGCTTCTAAAAGAGCATTGATTAATTGGTTTAATGAAATGCAGGCTATCAATACACAACGTTTCAGTGGAAATTTATATAGTGAATCAACTGACTCTCCATTACTTTTAGATGAAATTGCTCCTGAATATGCTACTGATGCCGAAGATGTAGATGGAAGAGTAGTGTTGAGGGATAACTTTGACAAGATTTTTGAAAAATATCCTGAAACCTTAATTTTTGGTGAAGACTCCGGTAAGATTGGAGATGTAAATCAAGGTTTAGAAGGGATGCAAGAAAAGTATGGCGAGCTTAGAGTGAGCGATACTGGAATTCGTGAAGCTACGATTGCAGGTCAAGGAATTGGAATGGCAATGAGAGGCCTACGACCAATTGCCGAAATCCAATACTTAGATTACCTACTCTATTGCCTGCAAATTATGAGTGACGATTTAGCAACAGTACAATATCGTTCTGCTGGTGGACAAAAAGCACCATTAATTGTTAGAACAAGAGGACATCGTTTAGAAGGGATCTGGCA
>JAESST010000470.1 GCA_016763995.1 Flavobacteriales bacterium
AGAAGCTAATGGCTGAACCCTTTAAGCGAAAGACTGTTTCATTTTACCGGTATGTAATTATTAATAAGCCGCAAGAACTTAGAGATGAACTTTATAAAGAATGGAATGAATTAAATATTTTTGGGAGAACTTATCTCGCTAAAGAAGGAGTTAATGCTCAGATGAGCATTCCTGAAGAACACTGGGATGAGTTTGTAAAAAAAGTTCATGACAGGGATATTTTTGAAAACATCCCCTTTAAAATAGCAGTGGAAGATGACGGAAAGTCATTCTACAAGCTAAAAGTTAAAGTGAGAAATAAGATTGTTGCTGACGGCTTAGACGATGGTTCTTTTGATGTAACTAATGTTGGGAATCACTTAACTGCTAAAGAGTTCAATGAGGCACTTGAAGATCCTAACTCAGTTGTGATTGACATGCGAAATCATTACGAAAGTGAGGTGGGTCATTTTGAAGGAGCTGTTTGCCCTGACGCAGATACTTTTAGAGAAGAACTACCTCAGGTTGAGGAATTTTTGGATGGAAAAGAAGATAAAAAAGTGCTACTGTATTGTACTGGAGGAATTCGTTGCGAAAAAGCGAGTGCTTTCTTAAAACATAAAGGGTACGAAGATGTCAACCAATTGCATGGTGGAATTATTGATTATGTCAGACAAATTAAGGCTGAGAATTTAGAGAATAAGTTTATCGGTAAGAACTTTGTTTTCGATGAACGTCTTGGAGAACGCATTTCGGACGAAATCATTAGCGAATGCCACCAATGTGGAACAGCTTGTGACGATCATACCAACTGTTCAAATGACGACTGCCATTTACTTTTTATTCAATGTGAAGCTTGTAAAATAAAATATGATGGAGCATGCACTCCAGAATGCCAAGAAATTACACTTATGCCGATAGAAGATCAACGAAAAAGAAGAAAAGGGAAGGAAAAAGAAGATGCTCATTCAGTTTATAAAAGCCGTTTGAGACCCAACTTAAAAGATAGCTTTAAAGCCACGAAATAAAATCCCTAACTTCATCAATCAAAAAATTTAATTATGCCTTTTTATCATAAACTAGGAAAAATTCCACACAAGAGACACACTACTTTTAAGAAAGAAGATGGGTCATTGCATTACGAACAACTTTTTGGGACAGTAGGGTTTGATGGAATGTCTAGCTTAATGTATCATCTTCATCCCCCAACAATGGTGAAGGAAGTTTTAGGTTCAAAAGATTTAAGGCCCAAGGTCGAGTTTGCGAAAAACATGAAAGCTCGACGTTTTATCGGTTTTGATGTAAAACCCGAAGATGATTTTTTAGACAGTAGAAAACCCATGCTGTGTAATTCAGATTTAATAGTATCACTAGCCGCCCCAAAAAAATCTTTAACTGAATATTTCTATAAAAATACAGATGCCGACGAGGTCATTTTTATTCATAAAGGTAGCGGGACACTCAGAACGTTTTTAGGACATATTCCTTTCGCATATGGAGACTATTTGGTAATTCCTAGAGGTATGATTTATCAAATTAACTTTGATACAGAGGATAATAGGCATTTAATTACTGAATCTTTTTCTCCAATTTATACACCAAAGCGCTATCGTAATCATTTCGGACAATTATTGGAACACTCTCCTTTTTGTGAAAGAGATATGAGAGCTCCATCTGAGTTAGAAACACATGATGAAAAGGGAGATTTTTTAATCAAAATAAAGAAAGAAGGGATTTTGTACGATTATATCTATGCTACTCACCCTTTTGATGTTGTAGGCTGGGATGGCTATAATTACCCATATGCATTCTCCATCCACGATTTTGAACCAATCACTGGTAGAGTTCACCAACCACCACCAGTCCACCAAACATTTCAAGCGGCAGGCTTTGTTATTTGTTCTTTTTGTCCAAGATTATATGATTATCATCCAGAAAGCATTCCTGCTCCTTACAATCACTCCAACATCGACTCTGATGAAGTTTTGTATTATGTAGATGGTGACTTTATGAGTAGAAATGATATTGCACAAGGACAGATCACTTTGCATCAAGGAGGAATTCCTCATGGCCCACATCCCGGAGCTTATGAAAGAAGTATAGGTCAGACAAAAACAGAAGAGCTTGCTGTTATGATTGATACTTTCAAGCCACTTCAAGTCACAGAAGATGCCATGAAGATCGACGATGGGAAATATTACAAATCTTGGATTCATTAGTGGATATAGAACATCATTTGAAAGCTAAGCTTCTTTTCTACCTGTTTCTTTAGTCAAGTTTTTCTATTCTCTCAAGTCATTACTATAGTAATGAGAGTAAGGCTTATGTACCTTTAGTTTACACTTAGAACCCTTTATTAATTTGGGTAAATAAAATTACAATTGGATAAGCCTATGAATTTTTGGTAAATTTCACTTTGGAATATAAAGAAATGGATCAAACAGAAGGAAAAGAGATTTCGGTTATTGGCGGTGGTAGTTGGGCAACAGCAATTGTTAAAATGCTATGCAATAATGCTCATAAAGTCCATTGGTGGATGAGGGATAACAATAAGGCACAGTACATTAACAAATACCTGCACAATCCTCGTTATTTATCTTCCGTACAATTCGACAAAAATAAAATATCGGTTAGTAACAATTTAGATCATATTATTTCAAAGTCTGAATTAATCGTGATTGCTACTCCATCTGCTTTTTTAATGGATGTTTTCGGAGATCGAGATAACTCAGACCTCAAAGATAAAACGATCTATTCTGCAGTTAAAGGTATCGTTCCGGAGGTTCATCAAATTCCCGCACGTTTCTTTCACAAAAGATTTGGTACTCCTTATGAAAACATCGGAATAATAAGTGGACCATGCCATGCTGAAGAGGTAGCATTAGAACGATTAAGCTATTTGACCATTGCTTGCCAAGATCAAAAACGTGCAAAAATATTAGCAGATTTATTAGAGTGTCGGTATATTAAAACACACCTTTCAGAGGACTTATTCGGGACAGAGATTTCTGCTATCCTAAAAAACATTTATGCTGTTGCAGCAGGCATTTTTCATGGTTTAGGCTATGGAGATAATTTTCAAGCAGTTTTAATTTCAAATGCTGTACAAGAAATTGAACGTTTCGTAGATGCTTTAAATCCTGTTCATAGAGATGTAAAATCATCGGCTTATTTAGGAGATTTGTTAGTAACAGCTTATTCTAATTTTTCTAGAAATAGAACCTTTGGCAGTATGGTTGGAAAAGGGTATTCAGTGATGTCTGCACAGATGGAAATGAACATGACTGCGGAAGGTTATTACGCTGCAAAAAGTATCATGAAAATCAATGAAAAGTTCTCAGTCGATATTCCTATTGCCTCTGCCGTATATAGAATATTATATGACAAAATCTCTCCTGCGGTAGAAATGAGAATTTTAGCTGATAAATTGGTGTAAAGTCTTATATATCCGTTTCAGTGATTAATAGCTTTTGCTTCCAATAAATCGATTCGAATGAAGAAATACCTCCTCATTTTTATAGCTTATTTATGTGATTTAAATTCTTACAGTCAAGAAAAAGCAGCTCATCATCTATATCTGAAAGCCGAACTTACACTCAACTCTAGCTACCTCTATGTAGGTAACTTAATTAAAGAGTCTATTGAATTTTCGGGAAAAAACAAAAGGTAATTAAAAGGAAAAGAACAGGAATCAAAAAGAGATCAAGAGGCATTACAATCTTTTACAAATGATTTAGTTCAAAAAAACAAAGCTATTCGATCTTTGAACAATCAACTAATTTTAAAAGAAAACGAGATCAAACAACTCCAAAATTCCAAAAACGAAAAACTGGAAGAATTAAATGAGATTAGAATTTTAACTGAAAAGGACTGGACACGTTTTAAATCACTTTTTGATAAAGTTCACCCCCAGTTCTTTCGCAAACTCAATGCAAACTCTCTTAATTTTACAAAAGGAGAAAAGCGTCTGCTAGCACTTACTCGACTAGATATGGAGAATCCTCAAATTGCTGACGCCTTGGGTATTTCTTCAGAAAGCGTCTCAAAATCAAGATTTAGGCTTAAGAAAAAACTAGAAGAACATGCTTTCAACTCAGTTGAAGAGCTAGCTTACTCTTTTTAAATTCAATCGTTTACTCTGTCCCCCTTTTGTCCATAGATGTTTTTTCATCTTAGCCCGTTTACTGGTTAACTTTCTATGAGTAGAATTAACCTCCCAAGCAAAATGAAAGATTTAGCGCGATCAACTCCTATTCCTCAATTTAAAAGCTTTAGTTTTCCTACTGTCAAAAAAATTCTCTTGGTAGATTCGAATCCTTTTGTTGCAAATCAATTTGGACAATTAATCACACAACTTAATCACCTATCAATGGGTTGTCTATCTTCTATTCATACCATCGAAAAGTTTATCGAAACTAAATCCCCTGACTTAATTATTATTAACATAGAAACGAAAGGAAATATCGATGGTTATCAAATTGCGAAAATTTTAAAGTTAGATCATGAATTTCCATTATACATTCTATATCGCGAGGACAATCTAGTGCAAAAAAAGTGGGCTGAGGAACTCAACCCAGATGGCTTTATTTTATACTCTCCGAATAATTCAGTTCTTAAGAACCAGCTTCAGTTGTTGTTAAATTAAAATCAGGACGATTCTTCAAACAAGCACAAAGACGAAATCTTACAAATACTTCTCTCTCGCCTTCTGTCACTTAACATTACAAATATCCATAACTTGTCTATGTTGCTTCCTACATTAAAGTAATCTTTTTTTTAGTGTCTTAGTTGATTGATCAAGTC
>JAESST010000471.1 GCA_016763995.1 Flavobacteriales bacterium
AAATTGACTATTTCACAATGCTCATGAAAGCTATAGTCGTGCTCTTTGGGTTTATCTGAAAACCCCATGCCCAAATAATCAAATGCAAAAACGGTGTAATCTTTTACTAGATTACACCACAGAGATTTCCACTCAAAGGTATTGAAAGGATACCCGTGAAGTATTAAAAGGTTGGGGCCGCTACCTTCCTTTATATAAAATACTTGATGACCGTTTACATCTATTGTTTGACCTTTGTTCTTCCAAGCAACCACTTCTTTGTCCATTCCTAGTTTATTACAGTTAGTGATACCGCAAAGCTATTTATTAGGTATGATAGAAATTTGTAAAAATCGGTCGTTTTCGTTATTTGATAGACTTTTTGGAGTTTGGTTGGCATACTTTTTTATTTCTTTATTAAAATGGGATCTGTCGTAATAGTTTTGGTTGGACAATAAATCCCCCTTTTTAATGTCTTTGAATGATGCTGAAAATCGTAGTATACTACAATAGCTTTTTAATGAAAGCCCAAACATTTTATTAAAATATCTGTTGATTTGCCTACGAGACCAAAATACTTTTTTAGCAAAATAGCTCACACTATGATTGCCTTTAGATTGACTTAACAAACTAAAAAGTAGCAATTTCCGATTGTCTAGGTTATTTATTTTATTGACTTCCTGAATTAATACCGAATTTAATTTGTCCATTGCATCTATGTTTTCAGAAAAGTCAAATGAATTTAGATTCCAAAAAGTATCGGGCAACTTTTTTTGGGAATTTAGCAACGGAGCAATGCTTTCACCGAATATATATTCCACAGCTGATAATTTAAATTGGATTCCAAAAAGTTGATGGTTTGGTGGGATTACCACTTCAATCTCTTTTGTATATGTTCCAGTCAACACAGTACTTTCGTACTCATAATTATTGAAGCGAACGATAATATCAAAAAAACCATCCGGCAAAATCGTGTAATCAAGGTTTTTTGATGAATCGTTGTCCAACCACCAAAAACATCTAATGTATTGTTTCAAAGTCTCATTAGCCTTTTGTTGGTAGTAGATCATATTCTATACTTTACGTTTGTTTCATTTAGTCGTATGCAGTCTACGCTTTGCTTCAATATTTATGCAATCTGTAATTAATACAGACTGGACTTTCGTTTAAAGGAAAAACCGCATTATGTGTAACCATCTTAAGTTTGATTTCTCTTAAATTTAAATATAAAATCAGAAAGAACAAGAGATTTGTTTTTTACCTCAGTTCTTGGTTCTGTCGCATTAATGGAATGCAACTCTTAAAATACATAATTACTCTCCGCTATGCGACTAAAGATTTGAAAGTTTTAAAGCAAGTAGTTTGGCATCTATTATTTGATCTTTCCGAATAATAGTTACAACTTCTATTCCTGACAAGGTTCTTTGTGCAGATTCAAAACCTTTAAACCCAGAGGAAATTATAATCTTTCGTTTGATGTTTCGATGATCTTGTTCTACAATATTGTTCAAGTATTTGCATTGTCTAATTTTTATTCTCTTCACCGAACAGCTTCTTCTGTTCACAGTCCAAAGAGCAGATTTGTTTGAGCCATTCTTATCTATATTTATAATCCTTGGTTTCCCCTTATCTCCTATCGCTTTATTGAAGAACTTTTAAGAAGACATTTTCTGTCTTCTTTTTTTAGTAGAAAATCTACAGTATTCCCTTGCTTATCCACCGCTCTATATAAGAATCGATCTTTCCCTCCTACTTTGATGTAGGTTTCATCCATCCTCCAACTACTCGTTTCCTCTTATGCATGTTTTTCTCCGCTTCAGATGAGAATTTATAGTTCCACCTTTGAATCGTAGAATGATTTATCGAGGATATCTATGGTACTTGAACATACGGAGAGGGTTTTACTCCAAAAATATGTTTCTTCCTATTTACAACAAATTAATGCGACAGCCCCCTTTTATTAAACAACTGCATTTACCTGTCCGCAGAAAAGAATATCATCACCTATTTTTACAGGAAAAAGGTTAGCTATACCAAATTTCCAACCTTCTTGTTCAGTAAATGAATAAGGATCTAATGTTCCGTCTGACTTCGCACTCATTATAAATACTGTTTTCAGATCCTCGCTTTGCCCACCTATGTATGTTTTTTTACCTTTATTGAAAGAAAATAAATTAGGATAGTAATTGTCCCAGCTTGAGTGAGAATACACACTACCACCTGCTAATTTTCCATTTTCAAGCACTTTGTAGATAACTGCGCCAGTTTTAGTGCCATTCTTGTATTTATAAATGTATAACAAATAAGGCTCGCCTTTAACATATATAATAGTCGTAGCACTTTCTTCTATGCTTTTCCATTTTCTTAAAAAATCAGAATTCTGACGCAGAGTACCATCAGAGGCCTTCTCCAAAGACGAGCACTCATAAATATTTTCCAATTGAAATTTATCAGACTTTTTTACCAACTTCCAAATTGAAAAAGCAGTATTTTTGGACGTTCCTCTTTTTCCAAGAATAAAAGTATTATGACCAACCGTGTAAGAAATTAATTGGGATTGGTAGGTGGACAAACCATCTAGATAACTATTTTCTTCTGATAACTTCCCATTAGAGAACACTTCCTTTATAAAAACTTCTTCATTTATTTTTGATTGACCCAATAAATAGAGCTTATCATTGACATTTAAAACTGTTAATGTATCTGCATTATTATTCCAGTCATTCTTCATACAAGGGCTTGTACCTAATTTACCATCTGATTTTATTTCTGTAATAAAAAAGTGTTTCCCATTTAGAGATTGTCCTGCGAAATACGTTTTATCAGCTTTTGAGAAAGTAACCAGGCTAGGATAATAATTATACCATGCTCCTTCTGCTTTTCTTTGTTCTAGAGTTAGGTTTCTAAAAGAAGACTCTTTAGGTAGTTTTGCACTTGGGTTTAATTTAGTAGTTAAAAACTTATTCCCCATATCTCTTAAAATCAGTGCGTCTTCAAGTCTCTTACTATTTTCTCTTTTTTCTACTACCTCTCTTTTCTTTCTTTCTTTCGCAAGTCTTTTGCGTTCTGCTTTTATACGTACTATTTCTGTATCTGAAATAGCGTTTACCTGCCCACAAAGAAGAACATTATCACCTATTTTTACAGGAAGAAGATTGCCTACACCATACGACCAATTTTTATATTCTATATCTGATGAAAAGTGTAGTTTCCTATCTTCATTGAAATACACTTTTTGTAGGAATACTGTTTTCAGGTCCTCGCTTTGCCCACCCACATAGGTTTTTCTATCTTTATTGAAGGAAAATAAATTAGGAAAATAATCGCTCCAATTTTTGCTAGAATAAACACTTTTATCTGCTATTAGTCCAGTGTCTAACACCTTGTAGATGATTGCACCAGTTCTAGTTCTATTCGTATGTTTATAAATGTATAATAAATAAGGCTCGCTTTTTACAATTATAATAGACATAGAGCTTTCATACTTAGTTATCCATTTTGGTATAAAATCAATATTTATTTTCTCCCCTACATTACTATCGAAAATATAAGACTGACATTGATAAATTTGATTAAATTGCAATTTATTCGATTTTTTCACCACCTGCCAAATTGAAAAATTAGTATTGTCACCCGTTCCATATTTTCCAAGAATAAAAGTCTTATTATCAACTGTGTAAGAAACTAATTGTGATTGGTAGTTTAATGGCGAAACATGTAGACAACTATTTTCTTTAGATAACTTTCCGTCAGACAATACCTCTTTGATAAAACCTTTATCATTCTTTTTTGATTGCCCAAATAAATAGACTTTTTCATTAACAGTTAAAACTGTTAATGTATCTGATTTATTACTCCATTTATTATCAATATAAGTGATTGCATCTAGTTCGCCGTCTGCTCTAATTTTCTGAATCAAAAAAGTTTGCCCATCTAAAGATTGCCCTGCGATATACGTTTTATTGTCTTTTGAAAAACTAATTAACTTAGTATAATACTTATTGAGTGTTTTTGCCTTGGCTCTTTGCTCAATGGTTGGTTTTATAAAAGGAGTGTCTTTGGAAAGCTTACCGCTTGTGGTTATTTTAGAAATAAGATATTTATTTCTCATACCACTTTCTAATAGGTTTAATTGTTGCTGTTTATATTTTTTAATTTTTATTTTTTCTTCTGTGAGTTTTTTGTTTGCTATTTTTATGTTAGCTTCTTTCAGTTTTATAGCATTAGCCTTGTCTATTCTAGCTTGTTTTTTTCTATCATTTATCTTCTGTTCATATAAATATTTTTTGTCCTCTTTATCTGATTTCAACTCTTCTAAACGCTTTTCCTCACTCTTTCTCTCACTCTTTTGATAATCTGTTTCATACACCCAACGTCCAATTTTACTAACGAGATCACTTAAACCGCTAATACATCCACTTATAGTTTTATCACAGGCCCCAATTACAGAATTGAAACCACGAATTGCTGTACTACTTGCACTACTTGCCAAATCTATTGCTTTCTCAGCTTCCTCTGTTGCAGTATCAACTGCCTTTTCAGCCTCATCTGTAACAGATTTTGTAGCGTTGCTAAATGTTTCTTCAATTATCTTAACTTCTTTATCAAGTTCTTCTTTAAACGAACTGGCGGCTCCAGTAACTTTACTTTCAATTTCATTATAAATTGCATCTTTCAGTTTACTTAAAGATGTAGGAATATTATCTATAGAAGTGGTGACATTAAACCCTTCCCCATTTGCAGAGCAAGCAGCACTTAATGCTATGCTACATGTACCTTGCTCTATCGTAATAGAAGTGTTCAGTTTTACAAAAACATCTACAGACAGTAAACCAGAAAGGCCAATAGAAATGGCATAATCAAAATGAGTTGCTCCACTCATGCTTCCATCTTCATCGAGCGAAAAGTCAACAGTACTCCCCAGAAATTTTCCATGCATTTTTAGCTCTTTCTCATTTATTGTTAAAGAACCCGCTACGATTGTAGTCTGTTTATATATTAACTTCCCGTGCCCCTCAAAATGAATTTTACTTTTAGATATTTCCCCATCTATATGAGCTGTTAAAGAAATAGGACTACCTTCAGGAAAAAGATTTATATCTCCGTATATTTTAAATTCATCATTGGTTATACTTAAAGCTCCTGTCATTACATTTTGGCCTAAAAGCATAAGCTTTGCAGCTCCTTTGAATTCAAGACCTTTCTCTTTAGAAACTGCTGTTTTTACAGCTGAAGTAAACGAAATTAAATCATTGGCAAGGGAAAAACCAAGCTTTCCCGTTGCAATAAATTCATCATTAGTAATGCTTAAAGCCCCTGTCATTACATTTTGGCCTAAAAACATAAGCTTTGCAGCTCCTTTAAATTCAAGACCTTTCTCTTTAGAAACTGTTGCTTTTACAGCTGAAGTAAACGAAATTAAATCATTGGCAAGGGAAAACCCTAGCTTTCCCGCTGCAGTAAATTTATCATTTGTAATACTTAAAGCCCCTGTCATTACATTTTGGCCTAAAAGCATAAGGTTTGCGGCTCCTTTAAATTCAAAATCACCTCCACTAGAAATTCTTCCATCAACACTTGAAGTAAAAGAAGCTACTTCTCCTAAAGAAATATCGATCTTACCTGATGCATGAAACTCATCATTAGTAATGCTTAATTCCCCTTTCATTATTGATTTCCCGGAAAGCTTAAGCTCTGATTTTCCATAGAAATTAATATTGCTCTTATTGGAAATTTTGGCATTAACAATCGAAGTAAAGGAAATTACTTCAGCAAGAGAAATATTGATTTCTCCATCTGCATTAAGTTCGTTATTTGTGACACTTAAAGTCCCTGCCATTATAGGTTTTTCTTGCCCAACAAGGCTGAGCTCTGAATGTCCATTCAATTTAAATTCTGTATCACCAGATTCTGTTTTGATATATGAAATATCTCCACCCAATTTCAATGTAATAATCTTCGCTACTGTTCCTTTGAATTGAAAGTATGTTGCAAAACCATTGTTTGTAACAGCTAAACCTAAAACGCTTTCCATTTTTAAAGCAGTTCCAATTTCCATTTTCCCAGCCAGAAACACTAAGGCTCCATCGGTTGATGTTGGGTTTTTAACCAAAGTCAACAATTCGTCTCTATGCGTAGTACTTACGGTTAATACTGAACTCTTTACAGCAATCTCATTCGAGCTTGCTGTAAAACCATTTTTAATGTCTTCTAATTTTACTTTTCTACGCTTTAGTATTTTTATTCTTTTTTCAGATGAAATTTCTCTTTTAATTTCTGCTATTATATCATTAACTTTTTTTATTGCTGCCTTTGCATCTTTGGTAGAAATTCTATCCTTGGTGTTTTTAAGTATTATTTGAGCTTCACCTATTTTTTTATTTGCTTCCTTAATGCAGATTTCGTTTTCAATTTTCTCAATTACTGTTATTACTTCTTCTAGCACTCCTTCTGCTATTTCTTTTACTTCTTCTTCAATAGAAATTACATTTGCACTGTTTTCTAGTTTCTTTTCTGCTCCAGCTAATTTTTCTCTTACTTCTTTAGTAGAGGCCTCACTAACAGATATTTTTCCTATTTCTTCAACTACCTTTTTGGCTTTTTTAATAGATTCCTGAGCACTATCCTTATTTTCTATTACTTCTATTGCTATTTTAGGATATTCCGCTTCTATTTTTTTCAACTTCTACAAGTATTTCAAGAATTTTTGCAATAGATTTTTGAGCACTCTCTTTATCTTCTATTAATTGTAATGCTTCCTTCGCTTTTTCGTTAGTAATTTTATTCCCCTTATTTAATAGTAATGATTGAACAAGACCATTATTTTTAACTTCATTCACGGAAACAATTAGCCATTGTACTTCGATTTTGAGAATATCTAAAAAATCAATGGACTCCTTACCTATTCGGTATTGTAGCGGCACAAGCTCAACCAAATCATTTACATTGCTTTTTTTTATAAAATTTAGCATCTTAGAGACTGGCTTCCAGGCACCAAAAGATCCTATTTCCGTAGTTTTACCAAGAATTTTTCCACCCAAATAGCTCGGTAGTTCTATATAGTTAGCTCCAACAGTAAGGTTCAAATCTGGTTTCCCTACATTGCTTTCACTCAAATATTCATTCCCATATTTTAAATAGTTGACCAATTCTTTAGAAGCTTTAACCACTTGTAAAATATCAAATTTCGGTTTCGGAAATTTAAAGCTACTCTTAGCATTAAAACCAGTTATACTTTTATAGTGGAGTCCAATTTCATCGTAAAAAATTGGCAAAGGAATTGGTATTCCGGCACCATAATAGATTAACGTAAATAAGTTCTTTAATTCAACTGTGCTAGTTAATTTTTCGCTTTTAGTAACAGGAAAGATACCTCCAGTACTTAGAACTCGCGCAGCTCCTATTTCTAATAAATTGAAGTAATTTACAACCATATCTACATCTACTGCCGCAGAAGTTATAGACGGTATATTGCCAATAGATAATTTTCGAAGTTGAATCCCAAACAAATCGATGCCAGTCAAGCAAAGTAATCGAATAGGGTCGGAGTCTTCAGGCACTTCAATGTTTCCATTCACAGAACCGTCTGCTCCAATGTCTATGTTGAAACTAATTTCACTCGGAAAGGAGAACTTTAAATACTTTTTAAATTCTGGGGGAAAGATGTCGATAAACGTGTTCAGCTTTTCTTCTACTTCTGTTGATGCTTTATCAGCTATTTTAGCTATATTTAATTCATTCTTTGAATTTATTACACCCGGAATAAGTTCTTTTAGAGCTTTAATTGCCGGTTTTGGAAAAACTTTAATAAATTCTTTCGCTATATTTTTCACCTCTTTCGTGGCAAAAAACGTTTTTACTTCAGTTAAATCTAGTTTATCTAGATCATCTAATAGTTTAATTTCTTTCAGTGTAACTTTATCTGGCAGTATACTTTTCCGGTTTTTACAAGTTTCTCCTGCTTTACATTCCTTACATTCTCCGCATTTATCATCTAACAAGCCTACTGCCACCAAAATTGTTTGAATAAAACCCAGTGGAATTGCCAAAGGCTTTAAAATTTTAAAATGCCCTGCTGCTGACAATGCGGTAGAATCTGCACCCTTAGAAAAAGCAAGTTTGTCTATCTGAATTATTCCGTAATCTCCTTTTGGACCGAATTCAATTTCCCAACCAAATGTGTCATTCCCTGTTTTAGAATCCTTCCCTTTCTTCTCTGTTATACTTATAATTTCACCTATTGCTCCTGTTTTAATTGGACTACCAATCAGTGTTACTTCTAACCCTTTTTTTGCATCTAATTCTAGTTTACAGCCAAATTTGGCATCCTTACCTGTATTTAAAAATTCAGGCAATTTCATTGATTTCAAATAGGCATTAAGCTCAATGGGTAATCCCAATTTTGTTGTTACAGAAACACCTGTTTCTTTTCCCAAAGAAAGCGTTAAACCTGTAAGATCTATAAATAAATCGCCTAATTTAAGGGCCTTACCGACAGGCATAGGAATGCTTAGAAGGCTATTTTTTTTATCTGTAAATAGTGTTGGTATTGTTAGGTCAACACCACTTGAGTTCATAGCTAGTGTAAATTGGGCGTTTTTTGGCAGAATAGATTCCAAATAACTAGGACCACCAGATAAGCCAACACTGCCCGAACCAATTATTGTATATTTTTTATGCTTACCGCTATCTTTTTTTATTTCAAAACTCAAAAAAGCGAGTTTAACGTTAATTTCTTCTTTTACAAGAGGTATTGAGAGACCAAATGGCTTTAGTTCGCCACTTTCTTTCACTTCAAATGATATGCTTTTCTTGTTATTCGTAAAATCTATTTTAACACTTCCTTTTATTTCAACATTCGATTCATCTATGCCTAAAGGACTTAAATCAATCCCCTTAATAGAATTTAGACGTAATTTTGCCTCACTTAATTTAAGTTTTACAAGCTTTATTTTTTTACTTTTTCTTTCTATAGTTAAGTCAATTGAATTACAATCTACTGTAACAGTATCTCCTATCGTTACTCCATCTTTACTAAAAGAAATAACATGAGATGCATTTTTAGCTGTAAAATCAAGAAGCTCTGTGAACAGCCCTGCATCATCGCCTGTAAATTGACCTAAAGTCTTTTTTAATAAATTAATTAGGTCATTTACTCCTGAAAATTTATTGGTTTTAAAAATCCGACAATTGAATTCAAAGTCATTATTCTCCAGTGGAGTATAATCAATAAGCATCCTTAGATCTGTAGTATCTATAGAAAATTCAAAGACTTTACTTGAGAACTTAGTTTTAAAGCACATCCCCCCCTTTTTTTCGCTGTTTAAAGCTAATTCACCTTCGTATCGACTGTCTTTAGTGATGTAAGACAGCACCAAATCATGCTTAAAAATTTTAAGCCCTAAACTAACTTCTGCTTCTACTTTCATTCAATGTTTAAATCAGTTAGTGCTAAATCTTTCAAGGCATTTACCTTCTCTTTATTTATCTCCAAGTAATCTTGAATTTCCAATTCTTGTTGATTCAATTTATTTAGTAACGAGTCGTAAGTTTCCATTTGCTCTACTCTCTTTCTAGTTGCTTGGTTTATCTCTTCCAATTCAAGTTCTCTCTTTTGAAACTGCTGTTCTAATTGTTCTTGAACAATTTGGCGATCAATTAAACCTATTTCTTGAACTTCCGTTTTTTGCTTTGCTCTCAATTTATTTTGAAGTGTTGAAAAGAGCTTTTCCTTTCGTTCCAATTTCTTTTGAAGGCTAGAAAATTGTTTTTCTTTTTGTCCGAATTTCTTTTGTATTTTCTCTTTGAATTTATGCTTCTCTGTTAGCGTTTTACTCAACTTATCCAAGGTTTTGAATTTGCTATATTCTCCCTTCATTTCTTCCTTACATACCTCAATTTCTTTTTTTCGCTTACGGTCTGGTTCAGTTATTACTTTTCCCGAAGAAAGAATGAGATCAAGCTTTAAATACTCCAAGCTAATTGCTCCGTCAAACAAAGACAAGGTATCTTTCAAATTCAACTTAACAGTAAGGTATAAAATAGTCGTCTTTTTCAAATCCCAATACAAGGCAATATTCTCTATTTCTACTCTAGTAAGAAGCTTGAGTAATTTATCTTTCCAATTTCCTGTATCGGTTTCTTTTGCATTCAGTTGTTTTTTCAGTTGCTTGTCTTGCTCAATTCCATTTGTTATTTTTTGTTGATCTTCATCAGATAAACTAGAAAAATCAGATGTTAATTTCTTCTTTTTTTGTTTTTCAGCGTCTACGGTAAATAACAAGCCTTTTTTATGGGTATAAATGGCCATAAGGTGCACCAAGTGCCCAAAGCAATTAACATGTAATAATGTAGGAAATGATAGTTCTGTAGAAGGATAAATCTCCATAAGATTGAGAGTTGGATTAACTAAATTCTTTTAAAGCCGTTTTTACTCGATCCTCAATGGTAGGAAACTTCCATTTACCTTTCTCTTGCCAATCTTCATGCAGTTCAAGTTTTGGGTGGTCAATTAAAGCCACCACATTATTGTCTTTCCCTTTGGCTTCTTCTTTGACCCGGTTCTGTTTTCCTTCTAATTCAGTTACTTCTTTAATTAGCTTTTTTTCTTTATCCGCTAGAGTCGAATTCTTTTCTTTTACAATTGTGTTTTCTGAGAGCAATTTGTCTTTTTTTATTATTAGTTCATTTTTTATTGCGGTTTCCTCACCTTTTAACTCGGTTGTAAAAATAGAAAGTGCTTGAATTTTAATTCTTTTATCTCGCTCTAATTCTTTCAATTCTTGCGATAATTTTTTTATCAATTCTTCTTGTTCATCATTTAAAGCCCCCTCACTGTCAGGTTTTATTTCAGCTATAGATTCTTCATTTTGTCTTATAGAAGTATTAACATTCTCGATTTTTGCATTTATTTTACCCAATGTAATTGGTGTTAAAACGACTAAACAATTAATAGCTTTTATTGAATTCTTAATAGTTTCTATTCTCTTCTCATTTACTGCTATTTCTGTATTAACACCATCTAACTTTTCTTGTATTATACCCAGAGTATTTGAGGTAATTTTTATAGAACCGCTGCTGTTGTAATGTTTATTCAGTTTTCTTCTAAAAGCACCGGTTAACTCATGTTTCACTTTAAATTGAAGAGAATTAACTCCAAACGTATCGTTTCCAATTAAATGATCGTATTCCTGAGTGATTTTTTCTTTCTGTTTCTTTTTATTAGGATACATTTGATTAAACTTATCTTCTGCTTTCTTACTTGGAGGCATAGCAATCACATACAACCAATCCCCTTTCTCTAATCCTTCATTTTTCTTTAACCAAGGAGCTAACTTTTCCTTTTTGAATTCCTTTATCCAGTTTTCTGCGGCCTTTTTAGGGTCACTCTCTGGGACGGTGTTATTATTATTCCAGTCCGCAACTACATTTTTTGCTAAAATTTCTTTAATCCAGTCTTCTCCACTTTTACTTTTATTCCCTACCTTTTTCTTCCATCTTTCAATGCTCCTCCCTCTTCCTGCAAGTATGAGGTCTACCCTTGTTTTCTCTCCAAGTTCCTTTTTTGACCAGTTTAAAATGGAACTATAATAGAGGCTATAATCCCAGTCTGTCAACGGACTATCTTTATTTGCTTTTATCCAATGTCCTTTCTCTTCTTTTAGACAAGCTTCTTTTTTAGCTAAATATTTAGGGTGAGGTTCCATCTTTGTTGAAGTTTTAGTAGCCACCATTTCAATGTCTATTTTAAATTCCCATATTGATTCGTATAATGGATAAAATGAATTTTTAGAATTCGCTTTCCTAGCCGGGATTATATCTCCTTCTTTCAACAAAAGTTCCCCCCCATTCTGCAGCGATTCAGGAAATTTAAGAACAATCATATAATCATCCGATTGTTCTTTAGCTTCCGCTTCTTGAGAATTCTTTTTTTCTAACTCTGCTTTTTTTTCGTCCTTTGATGAATAAACCCAACTATTTACGTTCTTTAAATCATCACTTTTCTTAACAAAAACTCCATTGTAACCACGCAAATTAGATGAATTGTATAAAAAAAGCCTTTTACCAAGGTCTTTTCTTTTAACATAATATTTTTTGCCAAAAAAAGAATCTGCGTTTTTGGTAAATAAAACAGGAATTCTTGTTTTAGCAATAGAGATCCCTTTTATTCTAATCAGGTTATTTTTAAAAACACTTTTAAATTCTCCTTTATCTTGTTTGCTCTCCCACAATTGATTAAAACCTTCAGCAAAAGGCAAATCATCCTGAACTTTTAAATCTTTTGCTTTAACTGTACCTGCTTTTTTCTTAGTTGGTGTATACGCATGAAAGACGACTCCTAGTTCATCATTAATCACCAACATATCTAGACTAAGTGGTCCAAAATTTACATTTATTTTACCGCCAATGGTGGTTCTTGTATTTGACATAATAGTGTGTGTTGTTTTATATAGATAGGTTACGTATTCAACAAAGTTTTCCTCTAATAATTTCTAAAATGGTGATTTTTATTCATTGCTTAAGTTTTTGACTTAGGCATTAATCACTTACTGTTTACTAAAATTATCAACGGCTTTTTTATCTCATATTAAATGTGAGCCATAAGTGACATTACATTTAATATGATTGTAGCAGCATTATTTTAAGCCATTTATCAAAATAAAATAGATAATAGAACCTAAATATAGAGTAAAAAAGAAGTACCAAGATTAAATTAGCTCAAACGACATGATTTTGTTACCAACGACATAAGAAAGTAATTATCAAGGTAGATTTGTCGGTTCTGTCGCATTAAATGAATTTGATTCTGAGAATCATCAATATTTAAGAATTCAAGTAGCTAAAGAGCAATAGTTTTAAACCTAATAGATTTAGAATCTAGTATATGATTCTTCCTAATAATAGTTACAATCTCTATTCCTGATAAGGTTCTCTGAGCAGATTAAAAATCTTTAAATCCTGTAATCATTATTCGCCGCTTAATATTTCGATGATCTTGGTCCTCTATATTGTTCAAGTATTTGCATTGTCTAATTTTGATTTTCTTTACCGAACAACTTCTTCTGTTAACAGCCCAAAGAGCTGATTTATTTGAGCCACTCTTATCTATATTTATCACTCTTGGCTTACCATTATTACTAATCGCTTTGTTGAAAAACTTTTGAGCAGACATCTTCTGTCTTCTTTTAGTTAATAGAAAGTCTACAGTTTTCCTTTCTTATCAATCGCTCTATAAAGGAACCGATCTTTCCCTCCTACTTTGATGTAGGTTTTATCCATTCTCCTACTACTACCTACTTGAAACTTCCTTTTGTGCATGTTCTTCTCTACTTCAGGTGAGAATTTATAGACCCACCTTTACCCCTCTTATTTGCAGTAATTCTTCTATATCTCGATAGCTCAAAGTAAACCTTAATTTAAAATATACTGCTTGTAGAATAATTAATCGAGCATATCTATAGTGCTTGAACATATTTCTTGTTTTAGTAAGTTCAAAAATATGTGTTTTCCTGTTTTCACAAATTAATGCGACAGAACCCTTTGAAGGAACTTGATTTATATTTAACCATCAAACAGGTTAATAAGTAAAGAGTCTTAATGGATGCAGATGGACAGATCGAACATACCATATCCAGTATCCCAAGCGTTTCTTTGTTCATCCAATTACGTTCAACCTAAATTAATAACAATCAAAGTGGAGAAACATAGAAAAATTAGATTTCTTGTAGGTATAGGTTTTCTTTTAACATTTAATGCAAAAAGTCAATCTATTGATAGCACAAATTCTTTTTCGAGGTGGTCTTTTATGGCTGGGATCGGAGTAAATACAACTTCAACAAAATCTGACAAAGTTCAGTTCTTGGATATAAACTGGGCTGCTGGAGTTATAATGAACATTGGTAAAAAAGAAAGATTGAACTATGGAATTCGATTAAAGTACTCCACTTTTAAAGAGACATTTAAAGACTTATCTTATTACTCTCTAGATGCCAATCAAAATTTAATTTCTGAAAAATACAAGCAAAAAAATAACTATTCTATGCTTTCTCTAACCAGTTGTTATCAAAGTTGTTATAACTTCTAG
>JAESST010000472.1 GCA_016763995.1 Flavobacteriales bacterium
GATGCAATTTTCTTTCCAGGAGGCCTGGGATTAATGACAGATATGGTCGATAATCCTTTAGTAAAAGAAGTCATTAAAAAGGTATACGAAAATGAAAAAGTTATTGGTGCCGTATGCCACGGGCCAAGTGCGTTATTAAATGTTATTTTATCAGACGGTAGTAATTTATTAAAGGGAAAAAAAATCAATTCATTTACAAAAGCGGAGGAAGAAGAAGATAAGCATACACTTGGAGATGTAATTCCATTTATGCTTGATGAAGAATTAATAAAACAAGGGGCATTATTTTCCTATGATAAACCTTTTGAATCGTATGTTATCAATGATGGAAATATTATTACAGGGCAAAACCCTGCATCTGCATCTAAAGTTGCACTTAAAATGATAGATTTACTAACAAATTGAATGTTTGGATAATATCGGATAGATAAGAAAAACGCCATACAACAACAATTAAGCTCTAATGATGTGAAGTAAGACTTCGGTTCGTTAGAGCTTAATTATAAGTAATAGTCTTTTGTGTGTACAATTGGTTATGAGTGCTTAAAGTTGTGATTGTTTTTTTTTAATCTCCAATTATCAATCCCAAAGACATTCCTAAATAGCTACTATCCACCGTAGCTATTCTTTTTTTGCCATTGGGTGATTTAACAGTGATTTTTGGAACGAAATTGTATTCCAATGCGCACCTTACTTTCCCTAATTCAAATCCTCCTCTTATTAGAAATCCTATTTGATACCCGGCTTCCACTTCAAATACATCCTAGGCAGGGTTCGTTGTACCGATTCCAAAATATCTATATTATTAGGTAATAAGTAGGGGCCTAGGCCTAAATAAGGGGGAAATTCTCTTTCTGGGAATAGTAATCAAAGGACAGAACCTATATTACGGATATACATAAATTCTTTTTTAGCAACGTCCGCTTTTTTTTAGGAATGGATTCTTAAACTCAATTTGCTTCTTTACTTTTCCTTTTCATGAAACAACTCATTTTCATTCTACTCTATTTCCTCTTTTTAAGAGCTGCTGCACAGCAGCCCTCCTCTATAACTATAGGAAAAGAAGAGTTTGCAGGTATTGAGATTTATGATTTGATTCAGAATGGTGAACAGGAGCTATTAATTGCTACAGATCATGGAATTTTTGCTTATGACTCTTATGAGATAAAGGCCTTACACATATCGGATAAATCAAAAAGAAATTCATTTTTTTATTTTAAAGCCAATAGCAAGGGAGACATTTATTGCACTAATTTATTGGGACAATTTTTCCGAATTCAACGAGATAGTGTTGTGTTGTTTTATGAGTTAGCAGATTCGTTAATGAACCCTCTGCCTCGTTTTGGTTTTACCCAAAATGATGAGTTTGTGATTTCGTCCCGAAAACTCCTGCTACTAGGAGCTGATAAGAAATTACAAAACCTTGCGGAATACGAGGGTACGAGGGGGGAATTTTTAAAAGATAGTAAGGGAAAATTATTTTTACATTATCATGAGAGCAACGGTATTTTCTCAATCCAAAACCTTAAAATAAAGCACCTTAAAGAAGACAAAGACAGCGACCCTACATCCCTTCTTAAATTCATTGACGACAAGAGATTCGTTGCGATTAGGAATGAATCATCGGAAATTGCTATTCTCTCAGAAGATTCTATTCCTAAAAAAATTAAGTCAAAAGAGATTATTCGATCTATTTATAAGTTGGAACAAAACGAATTATGGTTGTCTTCTGCCAAAAGCGGGCTATTTGCTTTTAACAGTCAGCTAGAACCTTTATATGATGGCAATAAATTATTCCCCGACATTTTTATATCAGCTATCTATCAAGACAAAAATAAAAATATTTGGTTAGGCACCTTTGGGCGTGGTTTATTATTTATTTCAAATTCAGATCTTGAAGAGATTTCTCCAGTATCTCAAAATGAACACCCCTCTCAAATTCAACCCTATGATAGTAATCAAGTACTACTAGGAACTTATAACGGAACAGTATATACCATTAGTGATGAGCTGGTAGAAGATAAACTTTTCCAAAACGAAGTCAAAGCAAATATATTATTTCGTCTAGAAGGCTCTCCCTATATCATTTATCAAGGAAATTTCTCAGGAGCAATTATTTTCAATACTGTCAACAAAAAACGTGAGAGAGAAATAAACATTTCTACTATTAAAGATATATTTACTCTTGGGGAAAGGGAATACTTAATTGCAACTCTTTCAGGAGTTATCATCTTAAAAATCAACAAAAGTGATTCAGAGAATACCCTAAAAGAGTCTTTTAAACTTCATTATCTATATACTAGCCCTAATAACTTCTCAGGTTATTTTGACCTGATAACGTACAATTATTACTTGGGTACAGATCAGGGTTTAATCTCTATCAATCAAAGCGGCGAAATAAATGAAATCCAATATCAAGGAAAAAGAATACGGGCTCTATCCATAACGGGAGGAGGTTCTAAACTATTCATTGGAACTGAAAAACATGGTATTTTGATTATTAAAGACAACAGAATAGAATCTTTTCTATCTAAAAAAGAGGGTCTTTCATCCCTTCAGGTAAAAAAGCTTATTGTCAAAAACAATAAGCTTTATATTGCTAATTCAAGTGCTTTCCAAATCTGGGATTTTGATCTAAAGTTGATGTCTTCGTTTGGAAAAGCAGAAGGAATGCCCTCCAATGTCATCACAAACTTTGCCTTAACGAAAAAGAGACTTTGGCTTTTAAGTTCAGGAAAATTACAGTCTATTTTACAAGATAAAATTAAAACAGAAAAAAATATTCCTTCCTGCAAAATTATTGAAACAAAGATTAATGGAAAAAATTATAACTGGAATAATGGTCAATCTTTAAATCACGATCAAAACCGCGTTGTTTTTACGGTAAGTGCTCCTTCTTTTAAATTAAATGATGTTCTTTCTTATAAATTCAAATTAAAAGGACTAGATCAAAAATGGCAATATCAATCTTTTAACAAAAGATTGATTGAATACAAATTTCTTCCTCCTGGAAAATATACTTTAATTATCAGTTTAATATTTGAAGCAAAGGAAGGAGAGCAAACTTTTCTTGATTTTGAGATCAAATATCCTTTTTGGCAAAGATCTTGGTTTATAGGAATTTTATTATTTCTCTCTCTATTAATTATTTATCTAACGCATCGCTACTTTTTAAGGAGACAAGCTTCAAAATCAAAACTTGAGAATCAACTTATTGATCTAAAGTTAAAAGCGATACAAGCCCAAATGAATCCTCATTTTATTTTTAATGCGCTTAATTCTATACAAGATTTGGTTCTAAAAGGAGACATTGAAAACTCCTATACCTACATCACCAACTTTTCAAATTTAGTTCGAAAAACATTGGATTATTCAAACCATGATTTCATTGATTTCGGAGCAGAGATTGACCTCTTAAGGCTTTATTTAAAGTTAGAGCGATTACGATTCAAAACGAACTTTAATTATACAATCACAAATAATGTTACAGAAGATATTCAATTGCCCCCCATGTTAATTCAACCATTCGTTGAAAATGCAATTGCTCACGGACTCTTTCATTCTAAAAAGGAAAAAAATTTAACTATTGACTTCAAATATGACAAAATGCTTATCTGTTGTATTACTGATAACGGTATTGGAAGAGAAAAGGCAAGAGAGATCTATATTAGGCAACAAAGAAATCACGAATCCTTTTCTAGTAACGCAATTAGAGAACGACTCTCTATTTTTAAGCAACTTTTTAATCAAGATATTCAAGTAATTTACATTGATTTAAAGGAAAATGGAATTGCTTATGGAACGCAAGTAACCATAACAATTCCCATAAAAAAGACGCTTTAACATGGCTCCTCATATAAATGCTATCATTGTAGATGATGAAGAAAGTGCTCGAAACGTACTTAGCAAACTTCTTCATCGATTTTGCCCTAAGATTAAAGTGCTGGGTACCTATGACAACCTTATAGATGCAGTAGAGGGCATTAAACTACAACAGCCTCAAGTTGTTTTCCTAGATATTGAGATGCCCAATTATATGGGTTTTGAAATTGTTAACTTCTTTGAATCCTTTTCTTTTCACATTATCTTTATTACGGCATATGACCGTTTCGCAATTAAAGCCTTTGAGATTTCCGCCTTTGACTACCTCTTAAAACCAATAGATATTGATCGGTTAAAGAATACGGTTGAGAAGCTAGATAGGCGTTTAGATCTCGAAGTATCGAAAGAACATCTAGATCTTTTATCCACCACTCTGCTTAAGGATGAAATCACCAAGATTTCTGTTAGTGATAGAGGATATAAAAAATTGATTGTGGTTGATAAAATTATTGCTATTGAAGCTCAAGAATCTTATTGTAAAATTCATCTTAAAGATCAACAAGCAATCACGGTGAGCCATAACTTAAAACATTATGAATCTGTTTTTAATGAAGATATCCGTTTCTTTAGAACCCATAAATCTTGGCTCATTAATATTTCTTATCTCATTAATTATTCAAAATCAAGATTAGAAATCAATTTAAATTCTCAGCTAAAAGCAAAGCTCTCGAAGTATAAAAAGCAAGAATTTGAACATAAACTTGTCTCGATCAAGTAAAAAAAGTTGTTCTCAGAAAAAATCTTGCAACTTGCGTCTCCGGTTATTTTAATCATATTCCAGAATAAATCCAAACCCCTTCAAAAATAAAGAGACTTCTTGTTTCATTAACAAGATGCGGAGTATAACCCCGGCTTCAAACTGATAACTTATTGCCATTAATGAATTAAAATGGCTGTTAATGAATTAAAAAAGGTTTGATTGATTGGTAGCTATTATAATTGTATCGATAAACTCTACTATTAATTAAACTAAGAACTACTATGAATAAGTACATCCTTGCTTTTGTTGGAATACTTTTACTTTCTACTTTAGCACTCAAGGCCCAATTGGATTTTGAAAATACATCAATTGATGCGTTAAATAAATTAGGGTATAATCCTGTTGTAAGAATTTATGATCAGGAAGGCAACGAACAACACCCGTATGATATAACTGTTCCTCAAACGGATTCAAAAAAAACAGGTCAGTCGAAAAGTGCACCTCAGAACAATACCTGTAATGCAGGAATATTTGAATTATTCTTCGAAGGTGTTATTGACAATACAGGTGTTGGATTTGATAATGGTGTAACTTATAGTGGTAGTGGTTCAGGAAGTACTTTTCCAACAGGGGCTACCATTGGGCAAGTTCGACAACAAGTAATTTGTCAAGTTTTTAGTGATTTATCTGACTTTTTAGGATTCCCTGCTGTTTCTGTTGCAAATCCTACTGTTCGAGTTGCGATTCCGCAGTCTCTTAATTTTAATGGCAGTAAAATGGGAGAAGCTGGAAGTTATTATTTAATACCAAATGGAACAACTGGAGCAATGTTAGATGGAGAGGTTTGGAAAACAATTAACCTAGGAGTCGATTCGTGGACAACGCTTCCAAATGAGTTATTAAATATGTTTCCGGCATTTAAAAATTCTACCGGTGAGTTTTATCATGGCTATGTTCAACTTTATTTTGATCCTACTAATCCGGGTTCGATTTTTCATTATGACTATAATAGTCCAAACACAAACAATATTTTAAACGATTTTTACAGCCTAATTTTACATGAAGCGACTCATATGTTGGGCTTTGGAAGCCTATTAAAAGCTGATGGGTTTAGTCGATTACAAGGTGGCGGATTTTTCCCAGGTTGTGCTCAATGTTATACCCGTTACGATGGCCATTTATGGAGTACCAATACTGGCACTGCAGTGGAGTTAATTAACGATGCAGATCCTCTAGATCCTACTTTGCCAATGGCATCCACCTTCCCGGGATGTGGTACACCTATACTGTTTAGTGGATTTAATCATACTAATCAAGAAGTCTTTTCTCCAAGTAACTTTTTAACTGGAGGCAGTTTGTCGCATTTTGAATGTAGCTGTCCAACTAGTTCTGGCTATAGCGGGGCTATGCTTGCTTGCTCATCACCCGGAACATCTCAGCGTTTTTTAAATCAAGCAGAAGTAAATGCTTTATGCGACCTTGGTTATGCAAGAACCAACAGCTGGGCAGTAGATGGAATAATTGTAACAAGCTATACGTCTTGTACTAACACTCCTTGTTTAGCGATTGGAGCAAATGATTTTTCAGATCAAAGTAATGTTCAATATACTACGGATAATGTAGCACCAATAACAATTACGAATATATTAGATAATGATATTTTTCCAGGAGGGAGCACCCCAACCATATTAAACAATAACATTCAAATTTTACAAGGAGGTGGCTCTTCTCTGTTAGTTGGGAACAACCTTACATACATTCCAGACCCTAATTTTACTGGATGGGTCATTTTAGCGTATAACCCAACTTGCCCAGGAAGTTTAATGGTTGGAAATCCAACTTACATCTTTATTCGGGTGAATGCTCAGTTGCCTCCATGTGATCAAACGGATTGTAATTTAATTTGCACTGGCAATTTAGAAGCGGATAATAGCGACTTTTACATTAATGATGTAGCTTTTTCTTCTAATCTTAACTTTGCACAATTCTATACCTTAAGCGGCGGTAATATAAATAGCTCATTTCTGTGGGCTTCGATCCCCCTTTCAACAATACAGCCCATAAATACAAATGGAACAATTCCTGTCAGGGACATAGTAGGTCATTGTTCAGGTATTATTGACATTGAAGGAGTACCTCCTTTATCTACATCAGCTTTTTCCACAACTAATAATTCCTTCGCAAGAATAAGTACAAGCAAGCCTACAAATCAGATCCAGTCTGGTATACAACTGAGGTTAATTAGACCTTTAGATCCTAGCGAAACTTACACTTTGTCATTTTGGGCAATTAATCCTGATAGTTGTATTTTTTCTCATACCGGATTTCCGGCTCCTAAAGCTGATACTCCTATTGTATATATTTATGGAACAGATGACGCAAACCCTTGTTTTAACCCAGTTCCTCTTTCTAATACATTAGGAAATATTGCAACTCAGACCGGCAGTGCCTGCAATACGCAATTAATTGGTAAATCAAATGCGATTCCTGTTCTTCCTGATAATATCAATGGTGCAAAAGAATGGAATCAATACTTTATAACAATAGACCCTGCAAATATGACCAATGCTTATAATCGTCTTTATATAACTTTACAAGACGTTGCAAGTATCTATACTGGTCTGGGTCAAACTGGTCAAAAAATTGCATTACTTGTAGACGAATTTGTACTCACTCAAAATAATTCTACAGCACTAAGCATTAATACAACAAGCCCAACGCTTTTTCCATGTATTAATAATAACGGAAATATGGATTTGGTAACTATAGATTACGAGGTATGTATCGATGATATTTTACAAGTACCTAATGCAGGAGATATTAGTTTACAAGTTGATTTAAGTGGTTTTTCTGTAGTCAGCGGGCCTTTTTCAAGCACAGGGGTGCTAACGATTCCTGCTGGAAGTCAAACTACTCAATGCACTACTTATAGCATTACGCTTGCAGCTACTGTTCCGAATACAATTCAGCCCGGAGTTGCGATTAATTTCCCAATTGTACTCACCAGCTTGGGAAGCTCCTGCATGAATGGAAATAGCTCTAGTAATACTGTAGATATTCTACCAGTACAATCTTTGCCGCTTAGTCTAACAAAGTCGGTGAGTGCTGCGCCTCACATTATCGGACAAGCTCTCACCTATACCATTGAAGTATGTAATCCTCTTCCCGTTGCTCAAAATAATCTATCGCTAAGCGATGTATTAAATTCAGTAGAACTAAGCTTTAATGCTAGCAACTCTCCTGATTTTCCAAGCATTGCTACAACAGGAGGGAATTTAACGGTACGTACTCCTTTATTCAATTTACCTGCAGCCAATGGACCCGGCAATCCTGCTTGTACAACTTTTACATTTGAAGCAACGCCTCTTGTGGGCATGGCGAATTGTAGTTCTATTCCTGTTAGCATTCCAAATCAGGCGACTCTAGCTCAATTGGGCAGTCAATGTCCTGCCGTTGTGTCGAATATTGTCAATATTTCTCCTGTAGTATCTGTTGTTATTCCAGCAGGTATTAGTACGCTTACTCAGGCTATAAATGCAGGTTTCTTACTGCCGATGCCGCAGGCCTTATCTATATCTCAATTTGTATCTATTGAAGATGGGCTAGTTATGGATGTAGGGGTTAACGGATCGAATGTAAATTATACATTTGCGAATGGTTCAGAAATTACAATGTATCCAGAAGCTGAAATAGTAATACCGATGGATCAAAATGCTAATTTCTACGGGACACACATTCACGGATGTTCCAATATGTGGAAACGAATATTAGTGCAAACAGGTGGTCAAATATCCATTGCAAAAGGCAGTCTGATTGAAGGTGGTGAACATGCGATAGAGTTCGAAGATAAAGCGGTCTATTTTATATCACATTCTACTTTTAGAAATAATTACATCGGGCTATATACAGCTCCCAGCAATTCCCCAAACAAATGTGGAGGGTTTATTCGTTCTGTTACTTTTGAGGGAACTGGTAGCTTGCTTGCGGTTTATAGTGGGCAAACGACATTGCCTGATACTTGGCCTTATGCAGGAATTCAATTTAATAATACACTTAGTTTAGATCTAGACGAAGGGAACGCTAATGTATTTCAAAATTTAGCAATAGGTATCGAGGTAAACCAAACAAACCTGACCATAAATAGAGCAGCAGTTTTTCAAAATATGCAACTGGTTCAGTCTTACTCGCTATTTACTAAAACTGGAGTGTTTTCTCGATCTATTACCAACCTTCATGAACTTTATATAGAGGGTTATGGAAGTAGCAGTAGTAGTACTATTTCATTTAGTGATTGTAAATATGGAATTCTAATTATGGGACAAATAGACTATACCATAATCAATAACTTTATAAAGGCAGATCACATACCTACAGTTGCTCAGGGCTCCAATCCTATTGGTATTGTCGCTGCCTCTTGTATCAATAGAAAAGGAAGAATCCTAAACAATAGGCTAATAAGTTCTGATGTAGGTATCGGCTTATTTAACAACGATGCTCCTAATTCAGACATTGAAATCAGTGGTAACGATATTACCATGGTTAAGGGAGCCAATTTTGGGGGAATTACTGTTTACGAAGGAGGCTTAGATTATTCTCTTCTCATTAAAAACAATACGATTAACCTTTTTGATGCTCGCAAAGGGATTGAGCTATTAGGTCAGTCAGGAGGAGTAATAGAAGAGAACCAGGTTAAGCTGCACAATGATATTCCTGCTGGAGTTTTAGGATATATTGGATATTGGAATCGTACAGGAATAGAGGTAGAGGGTTGTAACTTTCAAACGGTTAGTTGCAATAATATGTTGGGAGGAGTTGGTAGTTCTTCTTTATCAGATTTTTCCGCATATAATTTTGCCCCTTACAATAATGGGGCTTATAACAACAACAATGAAAATGTTTTTGGAATTCGATCTTTAAACTCTACAGATAACTCATATACATGTAATCAGTTTGATTTAATTCCAAATGGAATTCAGTTTTCAGGAACATCTGCTAACTCGACAGTTAAAGGCAATAGTTTTAATCGAGTAGGAAGAGGTTTGTGGTTAACGAATAGCGCGATAATAGGTCAACATATTCATCAAGGTAATATGTGGAATTGGGCGCCAACTTCTTCAACCTTTACGAACCCAGTATCAGC
>JAESST010000037.1 GCA_016763995.1 Flavobacteriales bacterium
CCATCAAGGACTTACGAACAAAGTTGTTGGAAGAAGATCACATTTTTACAGGAGCATCTGCTAACCCTAATTTATTGCGAATACTTCCTCCACTCTGTATTACATTCAAACAAACAGAACCATTTATTGCAGCATTAAAAAAACAGCTATCATGAAGAATTTTACTAAGCTAGGAGATGTAAGCAATATTCAAGAATGGCTGCAACAGGCGAAGGAGATTAAAAAGAACCCTTTTAGCCATAAAGCTTTCGGGACGGATAAGACATTGGGTTTAGTCTTTTTTAACCCCAGTTTACGCACCCGAATGAGTACCCAAAAGGCAGCCATGAATTTGGGGATGAATACCATGGTTATGAATATTTCGAATGATGGATGGGCTATTGAATTAGAAGACGGAACGGTGATGAATGAAGGAAGCCAAGAACACATTAAAGAAGCAGCCGGAGTGCTGTCTCAATATTGCGACATCATCGGTATTCGAACATTTGCCTCCTTAAGCAATCAACTCGAAGATTATCAGGAGAAAATCTTAAGTAAATTCATTCAATATGCCTTAGTCCCTGTAGTATCGCTTGAAAGTGCCATACGTCATCCGCTGCAGTCATTTGCTGATTTAATTACCATTGAAGAGCAAAAAAATACGGCAAGACCAAAAGTGGTATTGAGCTGGGCACCCCATCCAAAACCGCTCCCGCAAGCAGTAGCCAATTCTTTTGTTGAATGGGTAAAAGAAACAGATGCTGATTTGGTGATTGCAAACCCAGAAGGCTTTGATCTGTCGGAAGAGTTTACAGAAGGAGTATTTGTTATGCATGATCAAGATGAGGCCTTTAAAGGAGCAGACTTTATTTACGCTAAAAACTGGTCGTCTTTCTCGGCTTATGGGAAAACGACCGAAGCGCATAACGATTGGATAATTACCGAAAAGAAAATGGCATTGACTAAGAATGCTAAATTCATGCATTGCTTGCCCGTTCGTAGGAATGTAGTGGTAAGCGATGAGGTAATAGATGGAGCCAATTCTCTCGTTTTAGAACAAGCAAACAATAGAACCTACGCCGCCCAAACGGTAATCTTAAAGTTTCTGAAAAATGAAAACTAAACTTCAAATCATAAAAATTGGAGGCCATGTAATCGATGATGCTTCAGTATTGGATCAGTTTTTGGTTGATTTCGCTCACTTGGATAGTCCTAAAATACTAGTGCATGGAGGAGGTAAAATAGCCACGAAGCTGAGCGAGCAACTGGGAATTAAAACAAAAATAAATGAAGGGAGGCGAATTACTTCAAAAGAAAATTTAGAGGTAGTGACCATGGTTTATGCCGGTTTAATCAATACCCAGATTACGGCTCAGTTACAGGCGAAAGGATGTAATGCTATTGGACTATCCGGAGCAGATGCCAATACAATTTTGGCGGAAAAACGTGCTGTTAAGCCGATTGACTTTGGAGAGGTAGGGGATGTAAAGAAAATCAATACATCAGTTATTCATTCATTATTAAGTACGCAGCTTAGCCCTGTGTTTTGTGCAATTAGTCACGATGGAAATGGAAATTTACTAAATACCAATGCCGATACTGTGGCAGCAGAGCTTGCGATTGCATTGAACAATCAGTACGATACCGAATTGATTTATTGCTTTGAAAAAAAGGGAGTATTGGCTAATATAGATCAAGATAAAAGCTTTATTCCACAGCTTACCGTTGCAGATTTTGATCAGTTAAAAACAGCCGGTTTAATCTACGGTGGCGTGCTTCCTAAAATTGAAAATTGTTTTCACGCCCTTCGGTACAAGGTACAAAAAGTACGCATCGGAGGAGTCGGTCAACTCAAAAAGAACACTACTGTTTTCACCGCATTTAGCCTATAAAATGAGAAATAAAACAAGTTATAAGCAAGATATTGAGCTATTGAAAACCTTAATTGAAATACCTTCTTTTTCTAAAGCTGAAAATGAAACTTGTGATGTAATTCAGAAATGGCTTGGCAGCTTTAGGGTAAAAACCAATCGACACTTAAATAATGTTTGGGCGTTCAATAAACACTACGATGAAAGTAAACCCACTATTCTATTAAATTCACATCATGATACGGTGCGTCCCAATAAGAATTACACGCTTAATCCATTTGAAGCAATAGAAGAAAATGGGAAATTGTTTGGATTGGGCAGCAATGATGCTGGTGGGTGCTTGGTAAGTTTACTTGCAGTATTTGTTCATTTTTATAAAAAGAAGGACATGAAATACAACCTTCTTATTGCAGCTACGGCAGAAGAAGAAATTTCAGGCCCCTATGGGATAGCGAGCATTCTAGATCAACTTCCGGAAATCGAATTTGCCCTGGTGGGCGAACCGACCGGTATGGAAATGGCCATAGCAGAAAAAGGATTGCTGGTAATAGATGGTTACGCTATTGGGACAGCAGGACATGCAGCCCATGAAAATACCGAAAATGCCATCTACTCCGCTTTAAAAGACATTGATTGGATCAGGAATTACGACTTTCCTTTAGTGTCTAATTCCTTAGGAAAAGTAAAAGCTAGTGTGACACAAATAGATGCAGGAGAACAACACAATGTTGTTCCTGCTCTTTGTCATTTTGTAATCGATGTTCGCGTTAATGATTGTTATAGTAATCTAGAAGTGTTTAGAATTCTCGATAGACATGTTGGAAGCAAATTGGAGGCGCGTTCATTCAGACTGACTTCCTCTTCAATTTCTGTCGATCATAAATTTGTTAAAGCCGGAATAAAATTAGGGAGAACTACTTATGGTTCCGGCACAATTTCAGATCAGGCATTATTAAAATGCCCTTCCTTGAAAATGGGGCCAGGAGATAGCACCAGGTCACACATCTCCGATGAATTTATTGATGTAAAAGAAATTAAAGAAGGCATTAAAATCTATGTTCAGCTGTTGAACGAAATTATTTAAAAATGAAGCAATGAAACTTTGGGATAAAGGATATACTACGGATAATGTAGTCGATAAATTTACGGTGGGCAAAGACCGTGAGTTGGATTTGAAATTAGCCAAGTACGATGTGCAAGGAAACATTGCTCATGCAAAAATGCTTGCAAAAATTGGCGTATTAACAGAAGATGAATTGAAACAACTGTTAACGGGCTTAGCCAATATTCAGTTGAGCATTGAAGAAGGAACGTTTTGCATTGAAGAGCAATTCGAAGATGTACACAGTAAAATTGAATTTGAGTTAACTAAAAAATATGGAGATGTAGGAAAGAAAATTCACACTGCACGATCTCGAAACGATCAGGTACTGGTGGACCTGCATTTGTATTGTCGAGAGGAAATAAACTCTATC
>JAESST010000473.1 GCA_016763995.1 Flavobacteriales bacterium
AATGGTTGAATTTAACTGACTCCTCGAATGAAGCAAGCCCTGGAACTTTTTGGAGATCAGAACCTACATCTTCCTTTGTAAAGAAATCTTATTTTATAAATTCAGCAGGTGATGATGAAAGTTTTTTGTCGTCAAATAATAGCACAATTGGTTACAATCGAACGCCTACTCCTGTAGAATTTCACAGCAGTGATGTAGGAAATACAGCTTTGATTTCTATTGGAGATTATTGGCTAGGGGTAAATACATCTAGCTCTCCAGCAGTTGTACAATTTACAAGAAAAGGATCCATTTTCCCTTATTTTGATGATCGTTTTTTGTGGAGTGTAGAAAGAGCTACTTCTCCTACAACATATGGTGCAATTTATGGGATTAAATGTAATACGAATGGGGTAAATTATTACCTTAACAATACCAATTACATTTCACTTGATTTACTACTCGCAGATAGCTTAGTATGGGGACCTAACCGAACTGGGCCTTTTTGGCATTTTACTGAATCCACACCTAAATTTGCAAGTGGTAAGTTGATAAAATATGATTCTACTACTTTTCAAAATGGTGCAAACACAACAGTTCATACTACTGCCGCTTCATTAGCTACTTACGGAGATCTTATTATTATAGAACCTGGAACAACAGCAATTGGCGCTTGGAATTGGCATTTAGATAAAAATAGTACCCATACAAATCATTACGAAATTAGAATTACCAATGTTAACAATGATCAAAAATATGTAGTTCCCACTAATATACCTACTCCTAATCATTTATTAGATAATGAAACATGGGGAGCCTTAGCAGTTGCCGATACTGCTTTACAATGTAACTTAATTAAAGGCTGGCGCAAAGGAGAAGCAGGAGTACCTAGAGGTAACCTACCCATTTTAGATAGCGTTGCATTAAGCTATGTAGTAGAATATCCAATCTCCATTCAACAAGGGATTCATTTTATTAACCAATTTTCTTGGTCAACAAATTTGAGACCTTTTCCTCCCAACCAGATATTGAAATATCTATCCCTTTATTTAACCACAGATACTAAATATTTTATTTCTCCTATTACGAGAACACTCCAAGCAACACAAAGAGACACCAATGATTATCCTGCTTTTAGTGGGAAGGTCGTTCAACCCTTAAGTTTTCGTGAAATAGGCTCCGACAAATTTCATATTTATGGGAGTAATAAAGAACTCCATGTGATTAAATCGAATATAAATTTTCCTAACGACCATGGACATACAACTTATAATTGGAATGATACTTTGCCAATTTGGGGAGCATCTTTGCTCAACAGCTATATGTATTTGATTAATAAAGACTACTTATGGTTATACAGCTTATTCGGTATTAAAAGTAATTATAAGGGTTATATAACTTCCACCTATGTGGGCAGTTATGCCGCAAGTGCTCCTGTATACAACCCCATAAGCCATAAAGTTTATGTCCTTTTTAATGATTTGTCTAATAACTATGTTTATGGATATGGCCAAAGTTTGAATTCTCAGATTCCGTATAGTGATACTATATTAAATCATGTTCCAAAAGCCCCATTTGAATTATTTGTTATTCCTGAAGATGACCTAATAACAAAACTTTATTATCAGAATAAAGAAGGAAAATTAGTGTGTTTACGTGATGATGCTATAAAAATTGAAATAGACGGCGAACCAATTGATGTTTCAGAAAGAGAGATCCGATGGTTACGTTATAAAACGCAGCTATTAAACTACTATGCTACAACAGCTGGCATGAGCATAGTGCCTATTCAAAATGGTTATGCTGCAAATGGGCCAATGGGTACGGATAGTAGTTATGTATTATTCTTTATCAACGATCCTCTCCTAAAACGTACTCAGGCATCACTCTATATAGGACCAAATGCGGCCTTTCCCAACTTTCCAAATCTTGACACGGTACCGGCCGTAGCCTATAATAATACGACTAGTATGGGCAAATGGACGGTACAAGATGCTCATGGGAAGAGCTTATGGATGGAAGGTTATCCACTTGTTTTCTACAATAACACCAGTCGAAATTTTGTCATAGAATCTTTGGCAAAGGAATCTGATGAATCTGATGAATCTAAAATATACACCTACTCAATTCCGGTAGCTGGCACAAGTAATACGGCCGGCCTATTTAATTTAGAGTGGCAAAAGCTAGCTGGGAAAGAGGTAGGCAAAATTAAAGATGGTTCTCCCCTGCACAATTGGTATCAACATTTTTGGATGAAAAATGCTAATCCGTTTTCTGAATAAAGAAATTTCAACCTGTCAGCTTTCAAAATGCTTAGCATTTGTTTGGCGATATTTTATCGAAACATTATAAACTTTACATTTTAACAACTAAGCCCAAAAACAATAGAGATGAGCGACTTACTAACAAAAGAAGAAATAGTTACACAGTTAAATTTATGCACACCTGAGGATACTGTCCCTTTATGTGATCTATCGAACGCTTATTCAATTATTCTCACAACTGGTAATGGAACAACTGTACTGGTTTCAACAGTGATAGATTCAATGAATGCGTTATCTGACGAGGATTATAATTATGTAGAAGCAAATTCTATTAATAAACTATCAGTACAAAGAACAGGAAACAAAATCGGTAATAGACCTTTACAAAAGAGCTAAAAAAATAGGAAGCAAAGCAGGATAATCAAAAATGAATGGAGTGGTACTCCATTAACTCCAAAACGATACGATTTAGCAATTAACTTCAACATTTACTTCTTTATCACATTAAGTCTCTTTAAATATTCTACCCTATAGGATATTCTTTCACAAAGAAGCTTACAGTATATCGAATACTAAATCAGTTTAAAAAGCCATGTGTCATTTTTAACACATGGCTTTTTTATGGCCTCATCAAATCTGATATCTTACAAAATCTTAAGCAAAAATTCTACTCAACATCTTCTCATTGCCATTTATCATTGAGAGCTTTGCCTGATCATATAAAAAAATAGGAAAGAGAAATTTAACTTAAATTAGACCGTTATAGAACGATTTATAGAAAGGCTTATGACACTTTTAAAAGATTTTATTGCAGGAATAAGCACGTATGGTAAAGCCATTGAGTTTATTCATAAGAACCATTTAAAACGTTACTTCCTCTTCCCTATCTTACTCAACATCCTCTTGCTTTCAGGAGGGCTTCAACTTCTAGGTAGTTTGAGCGATGATTTAATTGAATATGTTAAGGTATTTATGGACTTAGATGCTTGGGAGTTTTGGGGATCAGAAATTTTAGCAGGTACGGTGCTCTTTCTGGTATGGCTCATTCTAAAGATTTTCACCTTCATTTTGGTGGCCTTTTTAGGTGGCCATTTGGTATTAATTCTCATGTCTCCTATATTGGCCTATGTTTCTGAAAAAACAGAGAACATCTTAACAGGAAAGGACTATCCTTTTAATTTTAAGCAAATGCTAAAGGATACTCTTCGTGGAATGCACATTGCAATTCGCAATTCCGTTCTTGAGTTTATCGTTATTATTGCCCTACTTATATTTAGTTTCGTACCGGTAATAGGGCTCATCTCTACTCCTCTTCTATTCCTTATCGCTTCTTATTATTATGGATCCTCCTTTATTGATTATTCCTTGGAACGTAAAAAATTAGGGGTTAAAGAAAGAGTCTTATTTATGAAAGAAAATAGAGGCTTAGTAACAGGCAGTGGTTTCTTATTTTCATTGTTGTTACTGATTCCATTCATAGGCGTTGCACTGTCTCCCTTTGGAGCTATAGTATCAACCGTCGCAGCAACTATGGCCTTGCATAAAAAGGATATGATAACTGAACAAAATGA
>JAESST010000474.1 GCA_016763995.1 Flavobacteriales bacterium
TGAACAAGCGGAAATTAGCTTTTTCGACCTTTTGGGGAAAGAAGTGATGAAAACCCAATTAAGTACGGGGAACATTCGCAGTATTTCTACCCATGCTTTACAAGACGGATTGTATGTGTATCAAATTTACATTAATGGAGAAATTCTTAAAAGAGGGAAGCAGATGATTCAACGATAAAGAGAGAATTCCTAATTTTTTATTATTTTTTCCACCGCCTTCATTCCATCAATCGCGGCAGAAACAATTCCTCCGGCATAGCCAGCACCTTCACCTACAGGATACAAATTTCGCAACTGAGTATGCTGCATGCTTTCTCGGTCTCTTGGAATGCTAACAGGAGAGGAAGTTCTACTCTCTACTCCAACAACAACTGCTTCATTGGTTAAATAGCCTTTCATTGATTTGCCGAATAAGTCAAAGGCTTTTCTCAGCCTATTTGCAACGAAGGCCGGTAAAACTTGATCTAATCGGGTGGGAACAATACCAGGCTGATAAGAACATTTGGGTAAATCTTTCGATGCTCGACCTTTTACAAAATCAATTAAACGCTGAGCAGGAGCTAGCTGTCCTTCATTATTAGGGATAGAATTAAACATTTTCTGTTCCACATCTTCTTGAAATTTTAAGGCAGCTAATGCTCCATATTTTGAAAATGCCGACCAATCTTCTTCCTCAATGGTTACCACAATGCCTGAATTTGCATAGGGGTTATTTCGCTTTGATGGAGACCAGCCATTGGTTACAATTTCATTAGGTGCTGTGGCGCATGGCGCAATAATGCCTCCAGGGCACATGCAAAAGGAATACACTCCTTTTCCATTCACTTGCTTTACAATTTTGTAGGCAGCAGGAGGGAGGAGTTCATTATCAAAATTTGAATGATATTGAATATAGTTGATTAACTCTTGAGGATGTTCAACTCTTACTCCTAAAGCAAATGGTTTTGCTTTTATTTCAATTTTTCTGTCGTTTAATAATTCAAAAATATCTCGTGCAGAATGACCAGTTGCTAGAATTAAATTTTCTACTTCAATTTTTTTATTTTTATTTATTTCAATGGCTTGAATAGAGGTGTTTTCATAAAAAATATTTGTTAATTTTTTATCAAAGTTTATTTCACCACCACATTTAATAATGGCTTCTCGTATTTCAACTATTATTTGTGGCAATTTGTTGGTTCCAATGTGCGGGTGTGCTTCAATGGCAATATTTTCATCTGCACCAAATTGAATTAAGCCTGCTAAAATTCTTTTGACATCACCTCTTTTTTTAGATCTGGTGTATAATTTACCATCAGAATAAGTTCCTGCGCCACCCTCACCAAAGCAATAATTCGATTCTGGGTTTACGATCTGCTCTTTATTAATTTTTGCCAAATCTCTTCTTCGTGCCCTTACATCTTTTCCTCGCTCAAAAACAATCGGTTTTAACCCTTTATGAATGGCTTCTAATGCTGCAAATAAACCTGCTGGTCCTGCTCCAATAATATGAATCTGTTTTGATTTCGAAACATCTTGCAACTTAAATGGTAAGAATTCCTCTGAAGGTTCCTCATCTATAAAGGCCTCATATATTAAGTTTACTTTAATTTCAGGCTTTCTTGCATCTAGCGATCTTTTAATGAGTTTACAAGATTTAATTCTGCTTAAATCTTTAATCTTTAAATTTTTTGAGGCCAAGAGAATGGGTTCAGATAAATTAACCTCATACTCAATAGCTATTTTAATGTCGAACTGTTTTACCATAATGTTATACTACATGCAATAAAGGCGACTCCTACAAAAAATCTACCTTTGCACAAAAGTCAGGAAACGAATTTAGTTAGAAATGAAATTGATGCAAAAAACAATATTGCTGTTAAGTCTTTTAATGATAGGAGAGTATTCTTTTGCACAAACAAAAGACACGGTGAGTATCATGACTTACAATTTATTGTATTACCGTGAAATGACTTCTTTTTGCACGTCTAACAACAATAGTACAACGACCAAGGAAAATGCAATGGAAGATATTATCGACTATGCCTTACCGGATATTATGCTTGTTAATGAAATGGGAGGCAGCAGCCCAGTTAATTCTTTTCGATTGTTGTCTAATTCGTTAAATCAAAATGGCAGAACAAACTATAGCTTAGCGAACAATTCAGGAAATGGGAGCAATATTGTCAATATGATTTTTTACAATACCGATAAATTTGTATTGGAATCTCAATCGGCGATAACACAAGATTTAAGTGGTTCCAATTTGGTTCGAGTTATTGATCTTTACAATTTAAGATATGTAGATTCAAATATTGCTGTACATCATGACACAACAAGAATTCATATATTGGTAGGTCATTTGAAAGCAGGGAGTACTACTGCCAATCAAAATGAGCGAGCAGATGCAACGGAAGCAGTAATGGCATATTTAGATACTATCAATGCAAGCGGGAATTACATTATGGCAGGAGACTTTAATTTATACAAAAGCACAGAACCTGCCTATCAAGATTTAATCAATTATGTGAATCCTACCTTGAGGTTTTTTGACCCCATTAATGTTGCCGGGAACTGGCATAACAATTCCATCTACTCTTCTGTACACACACAGAGTACTCATTCAAGTGGTGGCTGTTTTGCGGGTGGAGGAATGGACGATCGTTTTGACTTCATTTTAGCATCAGATGAAATCATGAATAACACCGATAAGATGCGTTACATTCCGAATAGCTATGAAGCAATTGGGCAAGATGGGAGTCGGTTTAATCAAACAATTATCTCCCCAACAAACTCATCTGTACCTATAGTAGTTTCTCAAGCATTGTATGATATGAGCGATCATTTACCTGTTATTATGGACATTGAAGTGACTTTACCTCTTGCGACATCAATTAAAGAATTGAGCCAATTAGAAAAATTGAAATTTCAGAATCCTAACAATGGTCAATTTGTGATTGATTTTAGCAATCAGAAAGAAAAAATTAGACAAGTCGAAATTTTTGACCTATCTGGGAAATTGCTTTTTGTAAAAAGTATTGGATCAGAAGATTATATTGAGTTGAATGTCTCTGAATTTCCAAAAGGAACCTATATTTTAAGAGCTACTTCGAATAGTTATCAACAAAGAGTCGAAAAGTTAATAAAGATTTAACATTTTACTATTTGGGATTAAGATTAGATTAGACAATTTTGTGTAGCGAAGTCAAGGCACCTATTCCAGTCATTTGGGATTGATAAACGGCAGACTCTTCAACCATTCTAAATGAATATTGAAAGATAGTCTCTCCAATGAAGATTAAATTAACATTTGCCTTTTTCTCTTTTTCACTTTTTTTGAA